>NZ_JBHJUK010000240.1:0-9224 GCF_042266225.1 Kitasatospora sp. NPDC056181 | reverse complement strand
TCCGCTCTCCTGCTTCCTCACTTCAACACCAGCCCGGCCCCGCGCCGCGCCGGCGCGGGCCGGCGACGGGGCGCGCGCCCCCCCCCCCGGCCGGTGCCGACCCTCAGGAGGTCAGCGAGGCCTTGCGGGTGGAGATGACCAGGTCGACGAGACCGTACTCGACGGCCTCGTCGGCCGTCAGGATCTTGTCGCGCTCGATGTCGTCGCGGACCTGCTCGACGGACTTGTTCGAGTGCTTGGAGAGCATCTCCTCCAGCTGCTCGCGCATCCGGAAGATCTCCTTGGCCTGGATCTCCAGGTCGGACACCTGACCGCGGCCGGTCTCGGTGTACGGCTGGTGGATCAGGATACGGGCGTTCGGCAGCGCCATGCGCTTGCCGGGGGTGCCGGCGGCGAGCAGCACGGCCGCCGCGGAGGCCGCCTGGCCCATGCAGACGGTGGTGATGTCCGGCTTCACGTACTGCATGGTGTCGTAGATGGCCGTCAGGGCCGTGAACGAGCCGCCGGGCGAGTTGATGTACATCTGGATCTCGCGGTCCGGGTCCATGGACTCCAGGCAGAGCAGCTGGGCCATGATGTCGTTCGCGGAGACGTCGTCGACCTGCGAGCCGAGGAAGATGATGCGCTCCTCGAACAGCTTGGCGTACGGGTCGTACTCGCGGATGCCCTGCGAGGTGCGCTCGACGAAGCGCGGGACGATGTAGCGGCCCTCGGCGCGCATGTCCTCGACGCGTGCCTTGGCGCTGGACAGGCTGGGGATGTTCATGGGGTTTCTGGTCCTCCGGAGCGTTGGGGCTGTGGTCTCGTGGGAGCCGGGGCCGAGGCTCAGGCGCCCGTGCCGCCGCCGCCCGGGACGTCCGCGGCGCTGTGCATGATCGCGTCGATCAGGCCGTACTCCAGGGCCTCCTCCGGCGTGAACCAGCGGTCGCGGTCGGAGTCCGCGGTGATCTGCTCGAAGGACTGCCCGCTGTGGAAGGCGATCAGCTCGGACATCCGCTTCTTGGTGCGGAGCAGCTGCTCGGCCTGGATGCGGATGTCGGTGGCCGAGCCGCCGAGACCGGCGGACGGCTGGTGCATCAGGATGTTGGCGTTCGGCAGCGAGAAGCGCTTGCCCTTGGCGCCGGCGGTCAGCAGGAACTGGCCCATCGAGGCGGCCATGCCCATCGCGATGGTGACGACGTCGTTCTTGATGTACTGCATGGTGTCGTAGATCGCCATGCCGGCCGAGATCGAGCCGCCCGGGGAGTTGATGTAGAGGAAGATGTCCTTGTCCGGGTCCGCGGCCAGCAGCAGCAGCTGGGCGGTGATCTTGTTGGCGATGTCGTCGTCGACCTGCTGGCCGAGGAAGATGATCCGCTCGTTGAGCAGCCGGTTGTAGACCTGGTCGCCCAGGCCGCCGAGCACGTCACCAGAGGCGGCGTGCGGCGCCATCGGGCCAGGCATCTGCATCTGCGGGAACGTCACTTAGCCACCTGCTCAGTCGATTTGGACGGTCGCTCCACGGCCGTCACGCTGTCGCACAGCTTTCGGGTATCACGTCGTGATTGTTGCTGTCCAAGGACCCTAACGCGCAGGCCGGGCCGCAGAATCCCTCACGCAGAACTGTTCGCTGTGAGCGCAGGGTTCACGGCGCGCGCCGCGGGCGCGCGCGGGGAACGGCGCGGGGAACGGCGCCGGCCGGCCGGGGAACGCGGCGGGCCCGGACACCGTGTACGGCGTCCGGGCCCGCTGCTGCTTCGGGGCTACCGGGGCGGTCAGGCCTCGGTCTTCTCCTCGGCCTCGGCCTCGGCGGCCGGGGCCTCGGCGGCGACGGTCTCGCCCGACTCGTCGGTCTCGTCGTCGTCGAAGTTGATCTCGTTGCCCTCGGTGTCGACGACCTTGGCGGCCTCGACCACGGTGGCCAGCGCCTTGCCGCGGGCGACCTCGCCGACCAGCAGCGGCACCTGGCCACCCTGGACGACCTGCTGCGCGAACTGGTCCGGGGTCAGGCCCGAGCCGGCGGCACGGCGGATGAGGTGCTCGGTGAGCTCCTCCTGGTTAACACCCAGCTCCTCGTCGGCGACGATCTGGTCCAGGACGAACTGGGTCTTGATGCCCTTCTTCGCCTGCTCCTCGGTCTCCGCCAGGAACTCCTCCTCGGTCTTGCCCTGGGTCTCCAGGTAGGTCGCGAGGTTGAGGCCCATCGGCTCCAGCTGGTGGTGCTCCAGGTTGTGCTTGCGGGTCTCGATCTCGTCCTTGAGGAGCTTCTCCGGGAACTCGATCTCGACCAGCGCCAGCAGCGCGTCGAGCACCTTCTCCTGGGCCTGGGTGGCCTGGTCGTACTCCTTCATGCGCTCCAGGCGCTTGCGGGAGTCGCCGCGCAGCTCCTCCAGGGTGTCGAACTCGCTGGCCAGCTGGGCGAACTCGTCGTCCAGCTCGGGCAGCTCCTTCTCCTGGACGGCGGTGACGGTGACGGTGACCTCGGAGGTCTTGCCCGCCTGGGTGCCGCCCTTGAGCTCGGTGGAGAAGGTGGCGGTGCCACCGGCCTCCAGGCCGACGACGGCGTCGTCGATGCCGTCGATCAGACGGCCGGAGCCGATCTCGTAGCTGACGCCGGCGGCGGTGCCGTCCTCCGGCACCTCACCGTCGACCTTGGCCTCCAGGTCGACGACGACGATGTCGCCGGCGGCCGCGGCGCGCTCGACGTCCTTGACCGAGGAGAAGCGCTCGCGCAGCTGCTCCAGGGACTTGTCGACGTCCTCGTCGGTGACCACGATCGGGTCGACGGTGACCTCGATGGTCGAGAAGTCCGGGAGGGTGATCTCCGGGCGGATGTCCACCTCGGCGGTGAACTTCAGGTCGCCGCCATCGGCGATCTTCTCGACACCCTCGATGTTGGTGATGTCGGGCTGTCCGAGAACCTCGATCTTGCCCTCGTCGACTGCCTGCGTGTAGAAGCGCGGGAGGGCGTCGTTGACGGCCTCCTCCAGCACGGCGCCACGACCGAAACGCTGGTCGATGACCCGGTTCGGGATCTTGCCCTTGCGGAAGCCCGGGACCGAGACCTGCTGGTTGATCTTCTTGTACGCCGCGTCGAGGCTGGGCTTGAGCTCCTCGAAGGGCACCTCGACGGTGAGTCGAACCCGGGTCGGGTTCAGAGTCTCGACGGCGCTCTTCACGGTTTGGTCTCCTATGGGCTTGCGGTCAGGTTGCCTCCGCCCTCCCCGGGCCGCCGGCCGGGGCCGGTACGGGCGGGTCGGGCGAGACGGGCGATGGGCGGTTGGAGCTGCATCTCCCGTGGGGGGGTGGACGGTGAGCGTGACTCCTCGCCCTCGTGCGGTTGACCTGGGTGGACGCCACAGGGACTACCGCCAGCGCCCCATCCTACCGGTACCACGAAAGGCGGACGCCAGGACGCCGCCGTCCGGGGCCGCTCAGGCCGTGCCGACGGGTTCCCGAGCGACCTCTCCCGCCGTCTCCCCGGTACCCCCGGCCGGTACCGGGCGCATGGTGGCGGCAGCGTCGGAATCCCGTACCAGCAAGGCGATCGCGGCCGCCACCAGGGCCAGGCCGGCCGCGGTGAGGAAGGCCGCGCGGTAGGCGGTGAGGTTCGCCACGGGCGTACCCGAAGCGTCCGTGGTGAGGGGGCCGACGGCGGTCAGGACGGTGCCGAGCACCGCGACGCCGAGCGCGGAGCCGAGCTGGCGCTGCGCGTTGTAGAGGGTGGACGCGGCGCCGGTGGCGCGCGGGGTGATGGTGGCGAAGGCCGCGGTCTGCGAGGGCATGAAGACGTGCGACATCGCGTAGCCGGTGACGAACATCAGGGCGCGCACCGCCCAGAGGTTGCTGTCCGGCCCGATGGTGG
Organism: Kitasatospora sp. NPDC056181; assembly: GCF_042266225.1. Taxonomy (NCBI): domain Bacteria; kingdom Bacillati; phylum Actinomycetota; class Actinomycetes; order Kitasatosporales; family Streptomycetaceae; genus Kitasatospora; species Kitasatospora sp. NPDC056181. Next base: position 5,380 of record NZ_JBHJUK010000240.1, on the reverse strand, counting down.
TCATCAGGGCGAGGCAGCCGGCCACCACGGTGGCGCCGGCGGCCAGGATCCGGCGCGGGCCGACGCGCGGGTAGATCCGGCCCGCCACCTGGGAGGCGAGCATCACGCCGAGCGCCTCGGGGAACACCATCAGGCCGCTGTGCAGGGCGTCCATGCCGAGGGCGTCCTGCATCAGCAGCGGGAAGAGGTAGAGCATGCCGAGGAAGGCGGCGCCGGAGAAGAGCGAGAGCAGGTTGGTGGTGCGGAAGATGCGGTCCCGGAAGAGCCGCAGGTCCAGCATCGGCTCGGGGCGGCGCAGCTCGACCACGACCAGGGCCGCCAGCGCGAGAAGGCCGACGAGCGCCGAGGCCAGGATCCGGGCGCTCCCCCAGCCCTCGGACGCGCCCTCGGAGAGCGCGTACATCGCGGCGCCGAAGCCGGCCGCGGAGAGCAGGAACCCTGCGGCGTCGAACCGGCCGGCCCGCTCGGCGCGGTAGTCGGGCAGGAAGAGCAGGCCGAAGACCAGGGCGGCGATGCCGACCGGTACGTTGACGATGAAGACCCAGTGCCAGGACCAGCCGTCCACCAGCCAGCCGCCGAGCACCGGCCCGGCCGCGGGGGCGACGGCGGTGGGCAGCATCAGGACGCGGGTGGCCCGCATCCGCTCCTCCTGCGGGAAGGCGCGGAAGAGCATGGTCATCCCGACCGGCGTGAGCAGGCCGCCGGCCGCCCCCTGGAGGATCCGGTAGAGGGTGAGCGAGGTCATCGAGCCGGCCGCGCCGCAGAGCAGCGAGGCGACGGTGAAGAGGCTCAGCGAGGCGAGGAAGACCCGGCGGGTGCCGAAGCGGTCCCCCAGCCAGCCCGAGAGCGGGACGAAGACGGCCAGGCTGACCAGGTAGCCGACGTTGATCACGCCGACCCCGGCCGGGTCGGTGCCGAACTGCCGGCCGATCGCGGGCAGCGCCACGTTGACGATCGTGGTGTCCATGATCGACATGAACAGCGAGGCGACGAAGACGACTCCGACCGCGATCTTGGGGTTCATCCTCATCGGGGCTCCAGCTTTGGGTGAAAAATCAACCACCCACCATGCCGGACCGGAGCCGCGGACGCCAACGGAGCCGCAGACGCCAACAGGGCCCCGCCGAGGACGAGACCCTGCCGCACTGTCGGGGTGACCGGATTCGAACCGACGGCCTTCCGCTCCCAAAGCGGACGCGCTACCAAACTGCGCCACACCCCGTGGTGCCGAGAGGAAGCGTACACGCCGGGCCCTGCCGGTTCGCCGACATATTCCGAGGCCCTCACAACGAATGTGGTGTGCGCGCAGCCGACCGGACCAGGTACGCTGTTCCCGACCTTCCGTCCGGTGACGGCCGGGGGATCGCGCGGGCGTAGCTCAATGGTAGAGCCCTAGTCTTCCAAACTAGTCACGCGAGTTCGATTCTCGTCGCCCGCTCCAACAGTCCGGCCCCGGAGAGACACCATCGTCTCCCCGGGGCCGTTCGCGTTTCCGGCGGGCGCCGCCCGACGACCCGTCAGGCGGTCAGAGGCCGAGCCGGGCGGCCCGGGCGGCGGCCCGGTCGAGCAGCTGGTGGACGTCGGCCTGACGGGTGGTCGGGCGGTCGTTGTACTCGTCCGGGGAGCAGGCCGGGCGGCCGGTGGCGTGCAGCACCTCCATCACCTGGACCCGCGCGGTGCGGACGGTCTGCGGGGTGCCGTAGCCGTGGGCGAGGACGGCGGCCTGGGCGCCGAGCAGGCAGACCCGGCCGGCCCGGTCCCACATCGCGCCCTGCACCCAGCCGAACGCCCCGATGTAGCGGGAGGCGAGCCGCAGGTGGTCGGCGGCGGTGACCGGCACCGGGCGGGCCGGGCGGCGCAGCACCCGGTCCAGCAGGGTCGCCCGGGGCAGCGGGTGGCCGGCGTGCCAGGGCTGCACGGTGGAGCCGGTCCGCGGGACGTACGGGACCGGCGTGCGCGCCGGGGCGGGCAGCGAGGCGAGGTACGCCTCGACCTCGGCGACCAGGCCGGAGCCGTCCGGGGTGAGGAGCAGCGGCCCAGGGGGCGTCAGGTCGGTGCGGGGCATGCGGTTCTCCAGGCGGTGGCCTACGGTTGCCGCTACCCAAAGTGGGGCATTCAGGACATTCTCGCGACCGGAGGAGCCCGGGGGCGGGCACCGGGGCGGTTTCCCGGTGGGGCTCCGGGCCGATAGCCTCGGCGGCGTTCGAGCGCAGTTTCGAGAACGCTGCGCGCCGAGGCGGCCGCGAGCCCCAGGTGGAGGAGTACCCGTGCGTCCCCAGGACCGACTGGCCGTCATACAACGCTGTGTGATCCAGGAGATGGCGCGCTTCGGGCAGGAGTTCACGGCCGACGGCGAGGTGGTGCGCGGCCCGGGGACGACCGCGGTGGCCGTGCGCGAGCACCCCGGCCAGGACGGCACGGGCCACGTCGACCTGGGCTACGTGCTCCAACTCGGCCGCGCGGACGCGCCGGTGGTCTGGGACTGCGCGGCCGGCCTCGGCAAGACCGAGGAGGAGAAGCTCGCCAACGCGGTGCGGATGTGGGCGACCACCACCGCGTCGGCGCTGGTCGAGCAGGAGCAGGGCCGGGGCGAGCACGGCGACCACGCCGACCACCCGGAGCTGCCGGGCTGGCACGCCGTCCAGGGGCCGGCGGCGGTGTTCGGGTTCGGCAACGAACGGCTGGCGGGCTGGCTGGCGGAGAACCGGGTGCTGCCCGCGCTGGCGCCCGCACTGCTGCCGGAGCTGGCCGGGCACGGGCCGAACGGGGTGAAGCTCTTCCTCGGCGGCAAGGCGGGGGACGACGTCGCCGAGGTCCGGGTCAACGGCGAGGTGTCGGAGGCCGCCTCGGCGGCGCTGCGCGCACTGGACTGGCCGCGCGGCGAACGCCTCTGCTGGGCACGGCTGTTCGTCCTGCTGACGGCCCGGGAGGCGCCTGCGCGGCCGGCCGCGCAGGCCGGCGCGGCAGAGCCCGCGGCACTCCGGGCCCCGGCCGTGGCGGCGGCACGTGCCCGGGGGCTGTTCGGACGCTGGAGGCAGGCCAGACGGGCCGGCCGGTGACCCGGACGGCCGCCCCCCGCTGAACCCGGACGGGCCTCGGACGAGGCCCCGGGGTCAGCTGGCGATGCTGGAGATGCTCTTGGCGATCTGGTTCAGGAAGTCCTGGATCGGCCCGGCCGCCGTGCTCTGGTTGAGCATGAAGCCGAACAGCGCGGCCAGGATGAAGTGCCCGGTCTTCAGCTGCTTGTTGCGGATGAAGATGAAGCAGATGACGCCGAACAGGACCAGCGCGGAGACGGAGAGTGCCACCCGGACTCACTTCCTCGTTTCATAGCGGGGTGCCAGCGGGTGGCATCCCCTGCGAAGCCGGACCCCGGTCTGTCCGACGGTCCCGAGGCGGAACTGCAGTTCGTCCGGCCTGTCCCGGCCGGAGGGAGAGCCCACCGCGGCCGCACGGTGCCCGTCGTGCCGCACGTGACGCCCCCATCCCCCGAATCCTGACCAGTCCCGCCCGGACTCAGTGTGGTCGACCGTGCCGGTTGCGTAAAGGTCTGGCCGTCAGCCGGACGTCGATATCCTGCGATGCGAGACGAGTTTCCGCCGACCGAGACGATAGCCGAGACGTTCTGACGAATCGTCTGCGGGGCCTCGCTGAGCGGCGGCGAAGCGCCCGGCGGGCGGGACCGGAAGCCGCAGGTCCGCTCAGGTGACGGCGGGTCGGAATTGGCCGAAGATCAGCTCCCGGGCTTGACAGCACCTGCTCACGGCATGTGCGCGTCCGCACCCCGGGCCGGGACGGCCGGGCCGGCGCCTCAGTCGCGCCAGAGCAGCAGCACCGCGCGGTCGTCGTTGATGTCCCGGGCGACCGTCTCGATCAGCCGGCCGGCCGCGCCGCTGCCGGCGCCGGGGCCCGAGCCGGGGACCAGCCGGTCGGCCTCGCCCATCAGCCGGTCCATGCCCTCGGAGAGGTCCCGGCCGGGTGCCTCGACCATGCCGTCGGTGCAGAGCAGCAGGACGTCGCCGCGGTTCAGCCGGCCGCGCACGCCCTCGAACTTGGCACCGTCGTAGATGCCGAGCGCCGCGCCCTCCGAGGCCTCCTTCATCTCCCAGCGCCCGGCGCCGGCGAGGCGCTGCATGCCGGGCAGGTGGCCGGCCGAGAGCAGCTCGTACTCGCCGGTGTCGAGGTCGAGGACCAGGTGGACGGCGGTCGCGAAGCCCTCCTCCCAGGACTGCCGGAGCAGGTAGCCGTTGGCGGCGGGCAGGAAGTCGTGCGCGGGCAGGGAGCCGAGCAGGCCGCCGAAGGCACCGGAGAGCAGCAGGGCCCGGGAGCCGGCGTCCATGCCCTTGCCGGAGACGTCCGCGAGGACCACCTCCAGCACCCGCTGGCCGGGGCCGGTCCGGGCGGCGACCACGAAGTCGCCGGAGAAGGACTGCCCGCCGGCCGGGCGCAGCGCCATGTCCGCGTGCCAGCCGTCCGGCAGCCGGGGGACGCGGCTCTGCACCCGCAGGCGCTCGCGCAGGTCGAACAGCATGGTGGAGCCGCCCCACCACGGGACGCCGACCCGGCTGCGGAACTGGGCCAGCAGCAGGCCGCCGACCCCGGCCGCGCCGACCACCAGGGCGGCGCCGGGGGTGACGCCGTAGGTGTAGGCGTCCGGGTCGGCGCTGGCGACCCGCTGGCCGGTGTGGATGACGGACTCGGCGGAGAGGCCGAGCGCGGCCAGCGCGTACAGCATCACCAGGCTGCCCGGGCGCAGCAGCAGTGCGGCGGCCAGGATCGGCAGGACCAGGGAGGTGGGCGGCGCCCAGGCGGGGATCCAGATGTTGAGCAGGATCAGCAGCGGGACAAGCAGGGCGAGTGCGCAGAACACGGGCCAGTCGGCGGCGCCGCCGCGGAAGTAGTCGACCCCGGCCGTGCGCAGCCTTCGGCGGACCCGGCGGAGCCTCTTGCGCAACCGGGCCGTCACGGGGTCGGACGCCGCCTCGGCGCCGGGCCTCGTCGCAGTCGTCCGGGGCGGTGTGCCCTGCGCTCTGCCAGCCATGGGGACCGACCATATCCACGGTTGCGGCCCGGCGTCGACGGCCCGGACACGGGCGGTGCCGCCGTGGCGCGGGCGCGTCAGCGGGTTTCGGCCGATTGCCGCGGGCAGCGGCCGCTGCGTCAGGAAGCGTGCGCCGGTTGGGCGTACGAACCACGCGGGCGACGCATGCGCCCCGCGCACAAGGCAGTTCGTGCGTCGGTCGGGCGGGACGGGCGCTGTGGCCGATCACACAGGGGCGTACGCCCGCGCGGACCCGCCGCACGAATGCGTCGGGCGGCCGCGCGGCGGGGGGGCGGGGGGGGCCGCCGGGGGGGGGGGGTGGGGCCCGGGGGGGGGGGG
>NZ_JBHJUK010000239.1:0-9269 GCF_042266225.1 Kitasatospora sp. NPDC056181 | reverse complement strand
GGTCGGGCCCGCTCTTCCTCGACCCGCTCCGCCGCCACCTCGCCGACTACGCCACCCTGCCGTTCGCCGCCCGCGTGACCGTCACCCCGGCACTCCTCGGCACCGACGCCGGCCTGGTCGGCGCCGCCGCCCTCGCGCTGGCCGCCGGCCCGGACGGGCCCGCCGCAGCCGGCCGGCTCACGGCGGCCGCCCGCTGAGCCGACGCGACGACGCCCGGCCCGCTGCACCGTGGCGGCGGCCGGGCGGAGTGCCGTCGGGGGAGAGTTGCCGCGGCACCGGTGGCGCTGGTTGCACCTGCCGTACCTGTCGCACCTGTGGCGCCGGTCGCACCGTTCGCGCCACCGGGCGGAGAATGCACGATGCGGCCGCGCGGACGGTGCGACCGGAAACGGGGGAGGGGCATGATGCTGCGTGGACTGGAGCTGCGCGAGGTGGAGTGCTTTCTGGTACTCGGCGACGAGCTGCACTTCGGACGGGCCGCCGAGCGGCTCGGCCTCTCCCGGGCCCGGGTCACCCAGCTGATCCAGGCGCTCGAACGCCGCGTCGGCGGACGGCTCGTCCAGCGGACCAGCCGCAGGGTCTCCCTCACCCCGGCCGGAGAACAGCTCGCCGCGGACTGGACCGCGGCCTACCGGGCCCTGGACGCCGGCCTCCAGCAGGCGGCGGCCCTCGCCCGGGGGATCCCCGGACGGCTCGCCGTCCGCTACGCCGCGACCGTCTCCTACTCCCTCGTCAACGCCTGGCTCGACCAGGTCAGGCAGCGCCGGCCCGGGTGCCGGATCTCGGTGGAGGCCTGCCCGGTCGCCGACGTGTTCGCGAGCCTGCGCGACGGGCGCGCCGACGCGGTCGTCACCAGGCTCCCGCCCGGCGGTCCGGAACTCCTGGCCTGGCACGAGCCGGACCTTCGGGCCGGAGCCGTTCTGGCCCGTGACGCCCCGGTCCTGCTGGTTCCCGCGGACCACCCGCTCGCCGGCGCGGCGCACCTGGAGGCCGAGGAGCTGTCCGGCCTGGTCCTCTGGGAGGCGCCGGCCGGCCTGCCCGAGTGGTTCCGGCGGGCCTGGACCCCGGCCCTCACCCCTGCGGGCCGGGCGATCGGCCGCCGGAGCGGGGCGGCATCGGTCGAGGACCTGCTGGCCGGCACGGCCGCCGGACACGCCCTGCACCTGACGTTCCCGCAACTGCTCGACCAGCTACCGCACCCCGGGCTGCGGGCGGTCCCGGTACGGGGCCTGCCGCCGTTCCTGACCGCTGTCGTCAGGCCCGGCGGAACGGGCGGCGCGGTACCCGCCGACCCGGCAGTCCCCGACCCCGTGCTCGCCGACCCGGCAGCCACCGTCCCGGTATCTGCCGATCCGGTCCTCGCCGCCGCCGCGGGCGATCATTCACCCCCGCTGAACGGTCCTGCAGCGGAAGGCTCTTGATCAACACGCCTGGCCGGGCGAGGCTCGGTCCATCCGTACTCACCCTTGGAGAGAGTCCGATGGAACCGCACACCGTGCTGCTCACCGCGCAGATCCCGCTCCGGTCCGGCCGGGAGGCGGCGCTCGCCGAGGCCTTCGACCGGCTCCGTGAGCGCAGCCTGCAGGAGCCGGGCGTCCTGTCCTTCGAGCGCCTGGCCGGGGCCACCGGCACTGCCAGCACTGCCAGTACCACCGGCGCCGTCAGCACCGTCGTGCTGCGGGAGGAGTACCGGGACGAGGCCACGCTCGATGCGCACCTCGCCGAACCGCACACCGCGGAGTTCCTCGCCGTGCTGCCCGGCCTGCTGGCGGCGGCGGCCGCCGTCCGGGTCGACCTGGTTCGGACCGTTCGCGCGTTCGACGTGCCCCCTGCCGCCGCCGGCTGACCGGCCCGCGGCCCGCAGGCCCGGCCGGAACGTCTTCGGGGGCGGCCGTCACGGCCGCCCCCGAGGACACTCCCGACGGTGGGGCCCCGCCCTGTCGCGGGCGGTGGCTCCCGGTCGGCTCAGCTCTGCGCGAGGAGTTCGAGGGTGTCGATGACGCGGTTGGAGAAGCCCCACTCGTTGTCGTACCAGGCGACGACCTTGACGTGCTTGCCGTGCACGCGGGTCAGGGCGGCGTCGAAGATCGAGGACGCGGGCTCGCCGGTGATGTCGCCGGAGACCAGCGGCTCGTCCGCGTAGTCGAGGACGCCCTTCAGCCGGCCGTCGGCGGCCTCGCGGTACGCGTCGAGGATCTCCTCGCGGGTGACCTCGCGGGACACCGTGGTGTTCAGCTCGACGATCGAGCCGACCGGGACCGGCACGCGGATGGAGTCGCCGGCCAGCTTGCCGTCGAGGTTCGGGAGGACCAGGCCGATGGCCTTGGCGGCGCCGGTGGTGGTCGGCACGATGTTCACGCCCGCGGCACGGGCACGGCGCAGGTCGCGGTGCGGGCCGTCCTGGAGGTTCTGCTCCTGGGTGTAGGCGTGCACGGTGGTCATGAAGCCGTGCTCGATGCCGGCCAGCTCGTCCAGCACCGACGCCAGCGGGGCCAGCGCGTTGGTGGTGCAGGAGGCGTTCGAGACGATGACGTGCCGGGCCGGGTCGTAGTCGTCGGTGTTCACGCCGTAGGCGAGCGTGACGTCGGCGCCGTCGGACGGGGCGCTCACCAGGACGCGCTTGGCACCGGCCTCGATGTGCGCCCGGGCGGCGTCGGCGGAGGTGAAACGGCCGGTGGCCTCCAGTACGAGCTCGACGCCCAGCTCGGCCCACGGCAGGTTGGCGGGCTCACGCTCGGCGAGCACCTTGATGCGGCGTCCGTCGATGACCAGGTCGGTCCCGTCGACCGTGACCGACCGCCTGAAACGCCCGAGCGAGCTGTCGAACTTGAGCAGGTGGGCAAGGGACTCGGGCGCAGTGAGGTCGTTGATGGCGACCACTTCGAGGTCGCTGCCGCGCTCGAGCAGGGCGCGCAGGCTGTTGCGTCCGATACGACCGAAACCGTTGATGGCGATGCGGGTCATTGAGGTCTTCCCTTCCGTTCGTTTCGCCCTCAATGCTCGGCGTTCCGCCGTCACCCGGACAGGGGCTGGATCGACAGGGTGCGCAAGTATCCCGCCACACTTGTCGCCACCGACCGCAAGGATCTCGCCAGCGTCCCCGGTTGCAGGTACCCGCCCGCCCCCGTCGGACCGCTCCGGGGGCGGTAAGGGCCTGCACACGGCCGGTCCCGGGGGCGGTAAAGGGCAGACTCAGGGGGCCGGGCCGGGCCGGGGGCCGGTTCAGGGCGCCGGGGCGGCGAAGGTGTGGCGGTACTCCGTCGGCGAGGTGCCGAGAATCCGGTGGAAGTGCAGCCGCAGGTTCGCCCCCGTACCGAGTCCCACCCGGTCGGCGATCTGCTCCACCCCCAGATCCGTGCGTTCGAGCAGCTCCCGCGCCAGGTCCACCCGGGCCCGCAGGACCCACTGCATCGGCGTGTAGCCGGTGTCCTCCACGAACCGCCGCGAGAACGTGCGCGCCGACACCCGCGCGATGCCGGCGAGCGTCTCCAGCGTCAGCGGCTCGGCGAGATGCTCCAGGGCCCACTCGCGGGTGCTCGCGAACAGGTCTCCGAGCGGCTCCGGCACGCTCCGGGGCACGTACTGAGCCTGCCCGCCGCTGCGGTACGGCGCGGCCACCAGCCGGCGCGCCACGTGATTGGAGAGCCCGACCCCGTGGTCACGCCGGAGCAGGTGCAGGCACAGGTCGATCCCGGAGGCCGCGCCCGCCGACGTCAGCACGTCGCCCTCGTCCACGAACAGCACGTTCTCGTCGACCGACACCAGCGGGTGCTGCTCGGCCAGGGCCTTCGTGTAGTGCCAGTGGGTCGTCGCCTTCTTCCCGTCGAGCAGCCCGGTCGCCGCCAGCGCGAACGCCCCCGTCGAGATCGCCGCCAGCCGCGCCCCCCGGTCGTGGGCGGCCACCAGCGCCGCGACCACCTCGGCCGGCGGTTCGGTGGTCGCCGGATCCCGGTACCCGGGCACGAAGACGGTGTCCGCGTGCTCCAGGGCGTCGAGCCCGTCGGCCACGTGGTACGCGAGCCCGTCCCCGCCGGCCACCAGACCGGGCGCCGCGCCGCACACCCGGACCTCGTACGGCATGCTCGGCCGGCTGGAGAACACCTGCGCGGGAATGCCCACGTCGAGCGGCTTCGCCCCCTCCAGCACGAGCACGGCGACCCGGTGCTTCCTGCGAGCCATCGGACCCTTCCCTTCCCTCCGGCCGGACGGGTTCTTCGTCGTACCCGTGACCTGGATGCCACTCATCGCAAGCATCCTGCCACCCGCACCACGGTGTGGGTCGCCGGGGGAGCGCGGACCGCTCCGCACGGTGCACGCTGTCAGGGGACGCGGACCGCTCCGGACGGCGGCGGCGCCACCGCTCAGCCCAGCAGCCGGTCCAGGACCCGGCCGAAGACGAGCCGTCCGGCCCGGGCCACCACCGGATCGAGCACGCCCGGAAGCCCCGCGATCACGATCTCCTCCGCCCAGGTCACCTCGCTCCGTCCGCCCTGCGCAGTCACGGCCCGTACCCGGAGCTCGGCCCCGCCGCGGACCGGCCGCCCCCGCTTCTCCAGCCGGCACACCCCGTCGCGCCCGGGAGCGGGCCCGGCGATCTCGACGATCTCCATCGGATCGTCGAACAACCGGAACGGCCCGACGGCGGTCCGGGCCACGATCGTGTCGCCCACCCGCCGACCGCCCCCCGGCCCGGCCGAGACCCGGGTGAACGGCACCCGATCGCCGTGCCGCGGCCAGTCGGTCAGCCGCTCCCAGCAGACGTCGGGCGGCAGGGGCGAGACGCGGGTCAGGACGAAGCGGGCCATACCTCACCCTAGGGCTCCGTCACCCCGGGGCTCCGCCCGCACGTGCTCACCGACGGCGGCGAGGAGCGCGACGCGGCAGGACACGCCGTACGGACCTCGGTCCGACGCGCTCAGGGCCCACACCCGGCCCACACCGCAGGCGGGTCGGTGCAAAAGACGGGAACTTCGACGCCGCCCGCCCGATGACCCGTCACCACCGCCGACGCCGCTTAGGATCACCTCACGGCCGCTCCCCGCCATGCCGGGCCGCCTCACGCTGCTCCAAAGGTGACCCCGGGACCACGCATCCGACGCCCGGAGCCCGGCGCCCCAGGCCCCGTCATCCATCCGCATCGACGAGAAGGAATCCGCCATGACCTACGCCGTGGATTTCGACACCGTATCGACCACCGGCCTGGAGTCGTCTCCCGTCGCGGCCGCGCTCGCAGGCCTGCGGGCGAACGAGGCCCGCTACTTCAAGAACAAGTACGACCACGTCTTCACGGTGGAGCCCGCGGGCGACGCCACCGAGGCCGTCGACTGGGTGCACCGGATCCTCCGGGAGGAACGCGAGATCGTCATCTCGTCCCGGCCGCTCGAAGCCACGGCCTTCCAGGTCGAGAACATCCGGATGGCCTACGTCTTCTACGAGAGCGGCCTGTCGGTCAACGTGATGTACACCCTCGACGACCCCAAGAAGCGAGCCGTCGGGTTCAAGCTCTCGGAAGGGATGGAAGTCCCGGAGGAGCTCGCCTCGCGGTTCAAGTTCGCAAGGCAGAAGTCGAAGCTCGCCGGCACCATCCGCGGATCGTTCTTCGTCATCAAGAACGAGTACTGAGCCCGAAGCCGGAAGGCCGGTCGGGGGCGGACACGCGGTCCGCGGCGCGGGTGGCGACGGTCGTGCGGGGCCGGCGCCCCACCTCCGCCCGCGGCCGCCACCGCGTGAGACGCGACCGCGGTGCAGTGACTCCTCGTGCACGTTCCGGGTGCAGGAACGCGCCGCCACCGTGAGGGTGGGGAAGGTACTGTCCCGTCCCCCGAAACGGAAGGCCGTCCGTGGACATCACCGATCTCACTCCTGCGACCCTTGCCGCGCTCGCCTCGCCCCGGCCCCGGCCGGCGGTCACCGTCGCGATGCCCACTCACCGCCCGGCCACCGGGACCGAGCAGGACAGCCTGCAGCTGAAGAACCTGTTGGCCGAGGCGCGCCGCCGGATCGAGGGGGACGACACGCTGGGCCGCGCGGAGCGGCTGGACGTGCTGGAACAGCTTCAGCGGGCCGCCGGCGAGGTGGAGCTGCGGCACGCCGCCCAGGACGGGCTGCTGCTGTTCGCCGCGCCCGGGGAGCACCAGGTGTGGAAGCTGCCGCGGACCGTCCCGGCCCGGGTGGTGGTGTCCGACACCTTCCTGACCCGCAACCTGGTGGCCGCCCGCGCCGCGTACGCGCCGTACTGGGTGCTCACCCTGGGGGCGGAGCAGGTGCGGCTGTGGAGCGGGGCCGGGCCGGACCTGGAGGAGTCGACGGACGGGTTCCCGCAGCGGCCGGCCAACCCCGAGAAGTTCGACCCGCAGCGGGAGGAGCAGATCGGCGACACGCCGAGCGTGTACAGCCACGAGAACACCCGGATCTTCTACCGCGAGGTGGACGCCGCCCTCGGCGCGCTGCTCAGGGAAGCGCCGCGGCCCTGCTACCTGGTGGGCGTGCCGGAGGCGGTGAGCCTCTTCGAGTCGGTCACCGCGCACCGGGCGATGATCGTCGCCCGGCTGGAGAAGGGCGGGCTGGGCGACGGCCCGGCCACCGCGCTGGCGCCGGCGCTGGCACCGGTGCGTCAGGAGCAGGCGCGTGCCGAACGGGAGGGGGCGCTGGCGCGTCTCGACCAGGCGGCGGGCCTCAAGACGTTGGCCGCCGGGCTGGACGAGATCTGGCGGGCCGTCAGCGACGGCCGGGTGGGCGAACTGGTGGTGGAGGAGTACTACCGGGCCACCGTCGAGGTCACCGACGGCCACCTGGCCCCGGCCCCCGCCGGTGCACAGCCCACCGGAACGGGCGAGATCCGCGAGGACGTCGTCGACGAGATCGCCGAACGCACCCTGGAGACCGGCGGCACCGTCACCTTCGTGCCGGACGGCACACTGAGCGGCCGTCAGTCCATCGCGGCGGTGCTGCGCTACTGAGGTCGAGCCGGGGCCGGCCGGTGCGGGTCGCGTACCGGCCCGTCAGGCCGGCCTTATCGAGGCCGGGTCGACGGTCGTCGGTGCGACCAGTACGGATCCTCCACGACCGGGGCCTTCACGGTCTCGCAGTCATCCCGGAGCAGTCATCCCGGAGTGGTCATCCCGGGGCGGTCCATCCCGGGGCGGCACGGTGGAGCTGCACCCGCGGCCCCGTACGGCGTGCCCGGACCGGGGCGCCGATTCCCGGAAGGTTTTCTCCCCGTCGTGTCGATCCGCGGCCGTCCCGTTCGACCTGGGATAGAGAGGGTCGGGAAAGCGGCCCCCGGACGAAGGAGACCAGCCGTGGCGAAGTACATGCTGATCATGAGAGGCAGCGACGAGTCGGTCGCGAAGATGACGGAGACGCCCTTCGAGGAGATCCTCGAAACGATGGGCCGCTACAACGACGAGTTGATCCGGGCGGGCGTGCTGGTCGCGGCCGAAGGCCTGGACGACGCGTCGAACGGCGTCGTGGTCGACCTCAGCGGGCAGACGCCGGTTGTCACCGACGGCCCGTACGGTGAGACCAAGGAGCTCTTCGGCGGCTTCTACATCCTGGACGTGGCATCGAAGGAGGAGGCGGTCGAATGGGCCAGGCGCCTCCCGCCCTTCCCGGGTACGAAGGTCGAGATCCGACGGGTGCCGGGGATCGACGAGTTCCCGCAGGACAACGAGTGGATCATCAAGGAACGAGCATGGCGGGAGCGGACCGGCCAGCTCTGACACCCGCGGGCACCGACGGCACGCCGGGCGCCGTACCGGCCCGGCGTGCCGTCGAGGCCCTGTGGCGGATCGAGTCCGCACGGATCGTCGGCGCGCTGACCCGCTACACCGGGGACCTCGACCTCGCCGAGGACGTCGCGCAGGAGGCCCTGGCACAGGCCCTCGTCGCGTGGTCGCGCGACGGCGAGCCGGCCAACCCGGTGGGCTGGCTGCTGGCCACCGCACGGCGGCGCGCCATCGACCACTACCGCCGTAGCTCCGCCCTCGACGAGCGGTACGCCGCACTCGCGGGCCGGCTCGTCGAGGGCGGGGCGACCTCCGGCGCGGAGCCCACCGCGGACCGGCCGGACGATCTGCCGTGGGACCCGGACCGGATCGACGACGACGTCCTGGCGCTGATGTTCGTCGCCTGCCATCCCGTGCTCTCGCCCGAGGCCCGGACGGCACTGACCCTGCGGGTGGTGGCAGGACTGTCCAGCGAGGAGATCGCGCGTTCGTTCCTGGTGCCCGTGCCGACCGTCCAGGCGCGGATCACCCGGGCGAAGAAGACCATCGCCGCAGCCGGGGTCCCCTTCGAAGTCCCGCCCGCGGCGGAGCGGCGCGAGCGGCTCGGCGGCGTCCTGACCGTGCTGTACGTGATCTTCACCGAGGGCTCGACGGCGACGGCCGGCGACCGGCTGCTGCGCCCCGACCTCGCCTACGAGGCGATCCGGCTGGCCCGGACGCTGGCCGCTCTGCTGCCCGACGAGCCGGAGGTGTTCGGGCTGCTGGCCCTGTTCGAGCTGAGCGCCGCACGCTTCCCCGCGCGCACCGGCCGCGACGGCGAGGCGATCCTGCTGGAGGACCAGGACCGCCGGCTGTGGGACCGCTCGGCCGTCCGCCGCGGCCTGGCCGCGCTCGACCGGGCCACCGCCGCCGGTCGCGGCCTGGGGCCCTACGGCCTCCAGGCGGCGATCGCCGCCTGCCACGCCAAGGCCCCGTCGGTGCCGGAGACGGACTGGGGGCGGATCGTGCTCCTCTACGAGGCGCTCGGCCGGGTCGCGCCCTCCCCGGTCGTCGAGCTCAACCGCGCGGTGGCCGTCGCGATGGCGACGGGGCCGCAGGAGGCGCTGCCGATCGTCGACGGCCTGGCCGCCTCCGGCCGGCTGTCCGGCTCGCACCTGCTCCCGACCGTGCGCGGCGAGCTTCTCGTCAGGCTCGGCCGCACCGCCGAGGCGCGGGCCGAGCTGGAGCTCGCGGCCCGGCTCTGCCGCAACACCCGCGAGCGGTCCGTCCTGCTGCGCAAGGCGGCTGCGCTGGGCTGACGCCTGCCCGATGCCCGATGCCTGATGCCCGATGCCCGATGCCTGCCCGCTTCCTGCCCGGGTCGGGAAATGCCACGACGCCGCTGTACCGTTCCGGGCCCGGGGTGGGTCGGTGGGGTGCAGCGGCGTGGTCGTGGTGGCACCGGGGTGGGGTGCGGGGGGTGTTACTTGGTGAGGCCGGCCTTGACGGAGCAGACGGGCCAGGCGCCGGGGCCCTGGGCGGCGAGGACCTTCTCGCCGATGG
>NZ_JBHJUK010000238.1:0-9339 GCF_042266225.1 Kitasatospora sp. NPDC056181 | reverse complement strand
ACGTTGACGTTGTCCGTGAGGTCCTTCCAGGTGCCGGAGACGCCCCGGACGGGGGCCTGGCCGCCGAGCCGCCCCTCGGTACCGACCTCCCGGGCCACCCGGGTCACCTCCGCCGCGAAGGACCCGAGCTGGTCCACCATCGTGTTGACGGTGTTCTTCAGCTCCAGGATCTCGCCGCGCGCGTCCACCTCGATCTTCTGGGTGAGGTCCCCGCGGGCCACCGCCGTGGTCACCTGCGCGATGTTGCGCACCTGCCAGGTGAGGTTGCCGGCCATCGCGTTGACCGAGTCGGTGAGCTCCAGCCACGTCCCGGCCGATCCCGGCACCTGGGCCTGGCCGCCGAGCCGCCCCTCGGTACCGACCTCCCGGGCCACCCGGGTCACCTCCGAGGTGACCCGGGACAGCTGGTCGGCCATGCCGTTGAACACCGTGGCGATCTCGCCGAGCAGGCCGGGCCGGCCGGGGGTGAGCCTGGTCCCGAAGTCGCCGTCGCGCACCGCGGTCAGCCCGGCGAGCAGCTGTCGCAGGCCCTGCTCGGCCGGGTCCGCCGGCTGCGCGGCGGGCACCGCCTGGTCGTCCATCCGTCCCACCGTCCGGATCCGCCGCACCCGGGGAGTGCCGGGCGGCGCGCTCCGGGTCGTCGGGCGGCGGGCGCCGCCCTGCTCCCACTGTGCCACCCGTCGGCCGGACACGGCAGGCCCGGCGCCGGCGGCCCGCGCCGGGCGGCGGTCGGGCCTCGGGCCGGGGTCACTCCGTCCGGTACCCGGCGGCGCGGGCGGCGGCGAGTCGCAGGCCGACATCCGGGGCATCGCCGGCACCCGGGGCGACGGTGCCCGGCGGAACCGAGGGTGCCGTCGAAGAGCGGCCTCTCGATCCGCAGGCGACGGCCCCCGCAGCGCGGCTGTCCGCTGCGGGGGCCGAAGACGCCCGGCGGGAGGGGAATTCAGCCCGGCGTCCCGGCGCCGACCGGTGCCTGCGGCCCGTCGGCCCAGCCCGGGGCGTCCTGGTCGTCCAGCTCCTCGCGCAGCCGGGCGAGGGTGGCGGTGAGCAACCGGGAGACGTGCATCTGGGAGACGCCGATCCGGGCGGCGATCTCGGACTGCGTCCAGCCGTCCCAGAACCGGAGCTTGAGCACGGTCTGCTCGCGCCGCGGCAGCCGGCCCAGCAGCGGGCGCACCGCGGTGCGGAACTCGGCGAGTTCGAGGTTCTCGTCGCAGCCGCCGAGCCGGTCGAGCATGGCGCTCCCGCTCTCGCCGCCGTCCCGGTCCCGCAGCGCGTCCAACGAGTCGGGCCGGTACACCCGGCCGGCGACCAGCCCCTCGACGACCTGTTCCACCGTCAGGTCCAGGTCCTCGGCGATCTCCTCGGGGTGCGGGAGGCGGCCGAGTTCCTGCTCCAGCCGGTCCGACCCGCGGGCCACCTTCAGGTACAGCTCCTGCACGCTGCGCGGTACCCGGACCGGCCATGAGGTGTCGCGGAAGAAACGCTTGATCTCACCGGCGATGGTGGGGATGGCGTAGGTGATGAACTCGACGCCGCGCGCCGGGTCGTAGCCGTCGACGGCCTTGATCAGGCCGATGGTGCCGACCTGGAGGATGTCCTCCATGTCCTCGGCGCGGTGCCGGAACCGGGCGGCGATGAAGCGGACCAGCGGCATGTTGAGTTCGATGACGGTGCCGCGCACGTAGCTGTAGGCGTGGGTCTCGCGGGCGAGGCCGGCCAGCCGCTCGAACCGCGCGTCGCTGAGCTCGCGTGCCTCGGACTTGCCCATGGTGCGCAGCTCCGCATCGCTGGGACGCGGGGGCAGGTCGGGCGGGAGGCCGGAGGACGGCACGGCCGCCCGGTCGGTCCGGTGGCCGGTTTGCACGGGGGTGGACACGGTGGCTTCTCCTGGGCATCGGGGCGAACGGCCCCGGCACCGCGAACGGACGCGTTCGCGTGCCGCGGGCTTCTTTCCCGAGAACCTCTGCCCGGCTGCTTCAAGCGACGGTCCCGGTGGCACCTGCGGGTGCGGGGAGCGTCAGGCCGGTCGCCGTGACCGCTCCGGTGGTGTCCTACCCGCACCGTCCGGTTTCATCCCGTTCCGTCGGGATTTGCCGTCCCGCGCCCGGGTAGACGCCGCCGGGCAGCGACCCGAGGAAGGTGCCACGATGACCGTCCCCGTTCCCCCCGACCCGGACACCGAGCCGATCCCGCACCCGTACCCCGCACCGGGGCCGGGCGAAGGGCCCCGCCCCGCCCCGCCGCCGATCCCCCCGTTCCCGAGCCCGGAGCCCTTCCCGGGCCCGGCCCCGGCACCACGGCCCGAACCGCACCCCGGACAGGCGTGAGCGCCGCCCGCCGGTCGGCCGTCCGCCCGGTGCCGGTGGACGCCCGGGTCGGTACCACCGCCCGCCCGGGTCGGTACCGCCGTCCGCCCGGGTCAGTGCCGGCGGACGCCCGCCCGGGTCGGTGCCGGCGGACGTCAGCGCCGGCGGACGCGGTGGTCGATCCGGGCGACGCGGTGGTCGAGCGGGGACGGCACCTCCAGCCACACCCGCTTGCCCGTGCCCTCCGGCAACGAGCCCCAGGCCCGGGCCAGCCGGTCCACCACCCGCAGGCCGTGCCCGCCCGGCCGGCCGGGGTCGGCGTGCGGACGCAGTTGCGGCGGCACCGGGCTGGCATCCGTGACCTCGACCCGCAGCCGTTCGCCGTTCCAGCTCAACCGCAGCTCGCGCGGGCCGCCCGGGGCGTGCAGGCACGCGTTGGTGACCAGCTCCGAAACCATCAGCAGGACGTCCTGCGACACGGCCCGTTGCTCGTCGTCCTCTTGTTCCTCCTCGTCCTGTTGCGCCGCGTCCTTGCCGGGTAGCCAGTGCCAGGCCGCCAACGCCTGCCGGCTGAAGTCCCGGCAGCGCTGCACAGCGCCCTCGGCACCCTCCAGCCGGAGCCGCCGGGTCCGGTCGGATTCCGGGAGCGGGCCTTCCCACGGGCGCTTCATCCGGTGCTCCTCAGTCGCCGTCGGGGGGAGGAGCGTCCGCCACCGGACGGGGAGCCCGCAGCGCGGCGCCGAGGTCGGGGTGGATCCGCAGCACGCCGTCGACGCCGGTGAGCGCGAACACTCTGGCGACCACCGGACGCGGGCCGGCCAACTCCATACGGAGCCCGGCCGCCTCGGCGTCGAGGCGGGTGCGCAACAGGATGTTCAGCCCCGTCGAGTCGCAGAACCGCAGACCGGAGAGGTCGACGACGATCCGCTCCAGCCCCTCGTCCTCCGGCTCCTCGTCCGCGGGCACGGCCAGCGCCCTGCGCAGCACGTCACCCGTGTCGAGGTCCAGCTCGCCGGTGACGGTGACGACCCGGGTAGCCCCCTCCCGGCCCGTGACGACGTGCAGACCACCGCGTTCCTCGCCCCCTCCGTCGTCGGAGGGGTACTCGGCCGGCCGCGGCATGGTGGGCTCCCCGTCCGCTCGGGACGGCGTCGTGCCGTCCCGACCATCATGCCGCGCGGCGTGCGGGGCCGCACGGACGACCGGGGCCGGTGGTGCCACCGGCCCGGACGGAACCGGGCGCACCACGTACTCCTCGTACTGCTCGTCCTTCATGCCCCGCGTCTGTCCGATCCGACGGCGGCCACACACGCCGGAGGGCACGTCCGGGAGCACGCGCGCGACCCGACCACGAGGACGACGCCGAAGACCCTCCGGTCCGGGCGGCGACGTTTCGGCGGCCCCCGCCCGGCAAGACGCCGTCCATGACGTTCCGCGCACATCCGAACCCCCGCACCGTGGTCATCACCGGCGCCAGTGCCGGGATCGGCCGCGCCTGTGCCCGCGCCTTCGCCACCGACGGCAACCGCCTCGTCCTCGTCGCACGCGGGGCGGGCGGCCTGCGGGCGGCCGCCGCCGAGGCCGAGGCCGCCGGTTCACCGGTCCGCACGATCCCGGCGGACGTCGCCGACCCCGACGCCTGCGAGGCAGTGGCGACCGAGGCCGAGGCGGAGTTCGGACCGGTCGACGTCTGGGTCAACGACGCCCTCGTCTCCGTCTTCGCACCGTTCACCGAGATCAGCCCGGCCGAGTACCGCCGGGTCACCGAGGTCACCTACCTCGGCTACGTCAACGCCACCCGGGCCGCGCTGCGCCGGATGCTTCCGCGCGACCACGGCACCGTCGTCCAGGTCGGCTCCGTGATCGCCTACCGGGGCGTCCCCCTGCAAACCGCGTACAGCGGCGCCGAGCACGCGCTGCAGGGCTGGCACGAGGCACTGCGCCGCGAACTGCTGGCATCGGGGTCGGGCGTGCGGGTGACCATGGTGCAGCTGCCGGCGGTCAACACCCCGCAGTTCGACTGGGTGCTCAACCGGATGCGCGGTCGGGCCCGTCCCGTCCCGCCCGTCCACCAGCCCGAAGTCGCCGCCCGCGCGGTGCGGTACGCGGCCGACCACCCCCGCCGCCGCGAGTACTGGGTCGGTGCGCGCACGGCCGCCACGCTGGCCGCCAACGCCGTCGCCCCCGGCCTCCTGGACCGCTGCCTCGCCCGCACCGGCTTCGACGCCCAGCAGGAGGACCGGCCGCGCCGCGCGGACGACCCGGTCAACCTCTGGGCGCCGGTCGACGCCGTGAGGGATCGCGGCGCGCGCGGCCGGTTCGGCTCCGAGGCCCGCGGGCGAAGCGTCCAGCTGTGGGCCTCCCAGCACCACGGGCTGCTGGCGGCGGGCCTGCTGGGCACCGCGGCCGGCGCGCTGGCCCGGGGGTTGCGATGACCGGCACGCCCGGCACGCCCGCCGTCCCCGCCGTCCCCACCCTCGGGGTGGAGGAGGAGTTCCTGCTCGTCGACCGCCGGACCCGGCTGCCGGCCGAGCGCGCGCCACAGGTCATCGCGGACGCGGCCACCGTGCTCGGCAACCGGGTCCAGGCCGAGTTCTTCCCCGTCCAGGTCGAGGTCTGCAGCCGCCCGGCGACGCGGCTGGACGATCTCCGCGACGACCTCGTGCGGCTGCGTTCGGTCGTCGCCTCGGCAGCCGCCCGGGCCGGGTGCCTGCTGGTCGCCTCCGGCACCCCGGTGCTCTCCGCGCCCGGCCCCCGCCGGGTCACCGACGATCCGCGCTACCACCGGATGGCGGCCCGGTACGCCGGCGTGCTCGACGGCTGCGACGGGGCGCTGTGCGGCTGTCACGTCCACCTGGGCGTGGACGGGCGGGGACAGGCGCTGGCCCTGGGCAACCACCTGCGCGGCCTGCTGCCGGTGTTCCAGGCGCTCGCCGTCAACTCACCGTTCAGTGCGGGGCGGGACAGCGGCTTCGCGAGCTGGCGCTCCGTGCAGTGGTCGCGCTGGCCCACCGTCGGCCCGGCCCCGGTCCTGGACGAGGACCAGTACGAGGCGCTGGCGGACGCCCTCGTGGACCGCGGCGTCCTGCTGGACCGCCGGATGATCTACTGGTACGCCCGGCCGTCCGAGCACGTGCCCACCCTGGAGGTGCGGATCGCCGACGTCAACGCGGACCTGGACACCGTCGTCCTGCTGGCGGCCCTGCTGCGCGGACTGGGCGGTGTCCTCCTCACCGACGTCGACGCCGGACGGCGGCCGCCCCCCGTGCCCGCCGGTCTGCTCGGCGCCGCCCACTGGCGCGCCGCCCGCCTCGGCCTGTCCGGCGAGGGCCTCGACCCGGTCACCGGACGCCGCGCGCCGATGTCCGCTCTGGCCGAGCAGCTCGTCGAGTACGCGACTCCCGGCCTCACCGCCGCAGGTGACCTCGCCGCCGTGCGGTCCGGACTGGCCCGTCTGCACCGCCTCGGCACGGGCGCCGCCCGCCAGCACCTCGCCTTCCGCCGGCACGGACGGCTCACCGCCGTCGTCGACGAACTCGCCGCGCTCACGACCGCGGCGGCCTTACCCGGCGGGTTCGGGGCACCGGCCGGCGGGGTTCGGGACACCCGGCCGGCGCGCCGAGCCGATGATCACGCCGGCCGGGGAGGGCGTGCGGCGAACGAGTGGTCCGCGGGGGGCCATCCCGGGCGCGGCGGCGTTGCGTCCGGGACGCGGCCACCCTCCGGGCGGTACACATGGGGCCGCTCGCCGCGAGGGCGGGCCGGGCGCCCGGCACGGACGGGGCCCGGGGCGGACGGGGGAGGAATGCGCACCACAGTCGAACTCCTGCTCTGGTGGGGGCTGTTGCTGCCGAGCGCCCTGTTGATCAGTAGGGCGCTCAGCAGGCTGGAGACGGCCGTCGGCGGCTGCCTCGCCGCGGTCGGAGCGCTCGGTGCGGTCGGCGCGGACGGTGCAGTCGGTGCGGACGGTGCAGTCGCAGTCCGGCGCGCGTCCGGCGCCGCTGTGGGCGGTACGGCGTACCGGGCGCAGACACTCCGGGCGCAGGCGCTCCGGGCCTTCCCGCGGACCCCACTCGGCGACACCGCCCGGCTCGCCATCGTCGGTGCGTCCCCCCGCCCGCGGTGCGGCGCGTTCCGCAGCGTCCGACTCGCTCCTGCGTCCCCCCGCGCGGTACCGGCCTGCTCGACGCCCGGACCGGGGAACTCGGCCTCGCCCGGAGCGGCGCCGCCCTCGACCGACACGCCGCGGCCGGGCACGGCCGGGACGCCTTGACGGTCCGCACCTCCGTCCTGGCGCTCGCCGGCCCGCCCGCGAAGGCCGCGGCGCCGCCATTCGACATCCGACCGCGCGGGCTGCTGCCGACCGGCCGCCTGGGCATCGGCGCCCTGCCCGGTGCCGGCCATCCCGCCGACACTCTCGGCCGGCCTGGCGGGCCGGCCACGCCGCCGGGACCGGGGATCCGGTGGACGCCGGCCGGCCTCGCGCCCGGTCTGCTCCCCGCCCTGCGGGCCACCGCCGCCGTCCGCCGCGACCGCCGGCGTGCCACCACACGCCGGTACTGCGCCGCCGACCTGCCGCTGCGCCGCCTGCACTCCGGGCTGCCCGGCGACTACGCGGCGCGGATCGCCGTGGGCCTGGCGGCGCGGCCTGGTGGGACTGCTGGTGGCACTGACCGCGCGGCTGTGGCCGGCGCACCGCCTCGCCCGCGGTTTCCACCCCGACCCGCCGGGTAGCCGCGGGATGTCGCAGCCCGAACCGGATCCCGATCGCAGAGAGGCCGCCCGTGCGGATGAACACCGGTGGACCGGCCCGGCGGCCCCGCCCGCCCGGCGGCCGACGGCCGCGTGTACCCACGCCCCCGCCCCGACCCGCGCTGTCCGGGGACGGCGTGCCGCCCGGGCTGCGGACCGTCGCCGGGTACACCTGGCGGCTGGTCCTGCTCGGCGTGGCGGCCTTCCTCCTGGTCCTCGTCCTCACCCGGCTCGAACTGCCGGTCGTCGCGGTGTTCCTGGCCCTGGTCATCACCTCCGTACTGCGGCCGGCCGTCGATCTCCTGGACCGGCTGGTGCCCCGCTCGCTGGCCGTCCTGTTGGCCTTCCTGGGCTCGATCGCCCTGGTCGGCGGGATCCTGGCGTTCGTCGGCACGACCGTCGCCGACGAGTGGACCGGCCTGGGCAGCGAACTGCACGGCGGCCTGGGCCGACTCGACCGCTGGCTGACCCGCGCGCCCTTCCACCTCCACGCGGGCACCGTCACCGACTTCCGGGCGAAGCTCGGCGAGTTCGTCGCGGCCCACCGGTCGACGCTGATCAGCACCGCCATCAGCGGAGCGGGCCGGGCCGTCGAGGTGGTCACCGCGGTCGCGCTCGCGGTGTTCTGCTCGGTGTTCTTCCTCCACTCCGGTGACCGGATGTGGTCCTGGGCCGAGCACCAGCTGCCCGCCGGCGCCCGGCCGGTCTGGGACCGGGCGGGCCGCGCCGCCTGGCAGACCTTCGCCGGTTACACCCGCGGCGTGCTCATCGTGGCGTCGACCAACGCCGTCCTGGTCGGCATCGCCCTCGCCCTGCTGGGGGTGCCGTTGGTGCTCCCCCTGGTCGTACTGGAGTTCGTCGCCGCACTCGTCCCCCTGATCGGCTCCCCCATCGCACTGGCCATCGCCGCGCTGGTCGCCCTCGCCGCGCGTGGCCCGGTGGTCGCCCTGCTGGTGCTCGGGCTGATCGTGGTCATCGGCCAGATCGAGGGCCATCTGCTGCACCCGTTGGTCCTCGGCTGGTCGGTGCGGCTCCACCCGGTGGTGGTCGCCCTGTCGGTGACCGGTGGCGCCGTGCTGGGCGGGGTGCTGGGCGCGGTGGTGGCCGTGCCGGTGGTGTCGGTCGCGTGGGCGGTGACCGGCGAGCTCCGCGACCACGGGACCGGGGCCCGGCCACGGTCCCGGCCCCCGTCCACCGGGCGGGCAGCCCCGTAAGGGCGGGGCGCGGGCGGTCCCGCCGCTTCGGCGGGAGGGGTAGCGTTCCGTCGGACGACGATGGCAGCCGCGGCTGCACCGACCGGGGAGGGGCACCATGGCACCTGAGTCCGCCGCCGCGACGAGTCCGGCCGGCCGGGCCGCCTGGGGCGCCCGGTCCGCCTGGGGCGTGCTCGGGATCCTCCTGCTCGCCTGGACGGTGTTCGAGGCGGTGAAGCACACCGGCGCCACCGTCCCGTGCGCCGTGCTCGGGCTCCTCCTCCCCTTCCTGACCAGGGCGGCACCGGGCTCGGCGGCCGTTCGACACCTGCTGCTCCGGGTCTGGGCACCGGTCGCCGTCATGGCGGTCTGCTCCGCCGTCCCGGGCCCTGCCGACGACATCGCCGCGCCGTTCACCTTCGGGCTGGCCTGGCTGGCCCACCTCGCGGTCGGGCGGGCCCTGGGACACGGGATCCGGCCCTCCTGAGCCGACCGCCGGATCCGGGGAGCGGGACCGGGGGCTCGGCGCACAGGGCGCTGCGCAGGAAGTCGGGCGGGCCGACTTCTCGCGCAGCCGCCCGGCCCGGCCCGCTCGGCCCGCTCGGTGGGGCGGACACGGGCGCCGGGGGCCGGGGGCGGGACGGGGGGTCAGACCAGGCGGTGCATGCCCACCGAGTGCGGGGCCGTCCCGACGAAGCCGTGCTTGGTGTAGAGGCGGTGGGCGTCGCCGTCGGCGATGAGCGAGACGTACGCGCCCGGCACGGCACGGCGCTCCAGCTCGGCGACCAGGCCCGCCATGATCCGCCCTCCGAGACCCCGGCCCTGATGGGCGGGCAGGACGCAGACGTCGGCGATCTGGAAGACCATGCCGCCGTCGCCGACGATCCGCCCCATGCCGACGGTCCGGCCGTCCCCGGTGTGCACGGTCACGCCGTACCAGGTCTGCGGCAGCCCGGCGGCCACCGCGGCGGCGGGGCGGTCGCTCATCCCGGAGGCGGTGCGGAGGTGGCGGAAGGTGTCCACGTCGGGCACGCCCGACCGAAGCTCGTAAGAGTCAGTAGCGTCATTCATACCTTACATCATAG
>NZ_JBHJUK010000237.1:0-9582 GCF_042266225.1 Kitasatospora sp. NPDC056181 | reverse complement strand
GCGCATCGCCCACCACTCGGCGCAGCGGCAACCGAACTCCCCCTTCCCACCGCACCCCTGGGGACACCGGCGACCACACCACCACCCATGCCCACGATCCAACGCCTGACGCAGACCCCGCCCGACGCCCCCGAAGAACGCACAGCGCATCGCCCACCGCTCGGCGCCGCGCCCGTGCTGCGCGCGGCCGGTCGTCCGGCTCTCGGTCCGCCGCTGGCCGAACTCCCGGCCACCGCGCAGGCTTTGGGAACCCGTTCGGCCGGTCACGTGCGGGCCGGCGATTCCCCCTCCACGGGCGCGCCCTCGGGGTCGGCCCTGCCCTTCGTACAGCGGCAGACGGATGCCCCGGCTGCCGAGGGCGGTCCGGGGCGGACCTCGCGGCGTCCGCGCGCAGGGTTGGGGGCGCCGCTGCCCGCGATGCCGCCGACCGCCGCACGCCCCGACGCCCCGGCCACCTCGTCTGCCCCGTCGGCCCTGGTCACCCCGTCTGCCCCGTCCCCGGCCACCTCGTCTGCCCCGTCCGCCTCGTCCGCCTCGTCCGCCGTCCAGCGCACGCTCATACCGGGAGCGGGACAGCACCCCGCGCCCCCGGTCCCCGTGCCCCGGCGCGGCGGTCGTGCCGGAGCTCCCGCGCCCGCAAGGGCCCGGACGAGCGGGGCCGTCCCGCTCGTCCTCGCCGGTCGGGCCGGGGCCTCGGGCCAGGCGCCGGCCGCTCCGCACCGCACCGTCCAACTTCTCGCGGCGCGGCCACTGGCCCTCGGCGGCAGCCGGGACATGGGGAGCGCGACGGCCCCCATCGCCGCCCCCCGCACGGTGAGCCGTCCCGTGGTCGCGGCACGCTGGGCCGCCCCGCCCTCCACGGCAGCGCCGCAGGACGTCCAGCGAGCGCCCGGCTCCCCCGGGCCGCGCCGGGTGCCCACGTCCGAATCCCTTCGCACGTCCGGTCCCCTGCCCGTGACCGCCCCGCACGCGCCGCCGCTCGTGGTCCAGCCTTCCCCGGCCGAGCCCTCGGCGCGGCCCGTGCCCGTGGTTCCGCTGGTGCGGTCCAGGAGGCCGGACCCCGGCGACGCTCCGGGAGTTCCCCCGGAGGCAGCTCCACCCCCCGTGCAACGCGACACCGGCGGAACCCGGGGCACGGTCCGGAGCGCACCCGCACCCACCGCCGCACCGGGCACCGCCACCGTCCCGGCCCCTGTCACCGCACCGGGCACCGCCACTGTCCCGGGCACCGCCACCCCGGCCCAACGGGGCACCGCCTCCGGGCGGACCGGCGGAAGTCCGCGTGACGCCGTGCCACAGGGCGGCGACCTCGACCTGGACGACCTGGCACGCCGCCTGCTCGACCCGGTCGCCCGCCTGCTGCGCACCGAGTTGCGGCGCGGCCGGGAACGCGCGGGCCGGCCCTTCGACGGCCGCCGCTGAGCACCCGCACGAACGAGAAACGGACGACGGACCGATGACGGACAACATCTTCGCGACCAGCGTGTTCTTCCGGCTGGCGATTGGCGGCAACGACCTGGGCGCCTTCCACACCTGCTCCGGCATGGGCGCCGAGGTCGAGATGGAGAGCTACGCCGAGGGCGGCAACAACGGCTTCACCTGGCAGCTCCCGGGGCGCGTGACCTGGTCGAACATCACCCTCACCCGGCCGGTTACCGCCGACACGGCCAAGATCGGCCGCTGGCTGGACAAGACGTTGCGGCGGGTCGAGCCGAAGGACGGCGAGATCGTGGCCCTGCGGCCCGATCTGAGCCGGATCATCAGCTGGCAGGTCTTCGGGATCGTCCCGGTCCGCTGGCAGGGTCCGTCCTTCGATCCCGCCAACTCCGCGGCCGCGGTGGAGACCCTGGAGATCGCCCACGCAGGGCTGGTCCCCGCCTGACCGTCCACTCCGACCCCGCCTGATCGTCCCACCCCGGCCCCGCCCGACGACCCGCCGCACTCCGCTCCAGAAGGAAGCCACGTCATGGCCTCATCGGCTCGCGCCAGCCGCGCCAGGGCCCAGCTCACCCTGAAAGAGCCCCCGGCCTCGGTCGGGGCCAAGCCCGGCGGGACGATCGCCCGGCTCGACCTCCAGTTCAACCCGTCGACCCTGCAACTGGGCAAGACCACCGAGTGGCGGCGGTCCCCGTCCCGGATGGCGGGGCAGTCGGCGCTGCCCGAGTTCGTGGGCAGCGGCCCGCGCACCCTGAGCCTGGACGTGTTCCTGGACGCCACCGCCACCCACGACAACTCGGTGGAGCAGGCGGTGGAGACGCTGATGAAGGCGTGCGTGCCGACCCCGGCCAGTCTCGGCCGCAAGAAGCCGGCGAGCCCCTGGGTGCGTTTCGAGTGGGGCAGCGCGCGGGCCACCTCCTTCGACGGGGTGCTGTCGAACCTGTCGGTCTCGTTCACGCTCTTCGACGTGGACGGGAAGCCGCTGCGGGCGACCTGCTCGCTGTCCATCGAGGAGGCGAGTGTCGACCCGCCCGGCCAGAACCCGACGTCCGGCGCGCGCACCGCCCGCAGCACGCACACCGTGGTGGCAGGCGACAGCCTGGCGATGCTGGCCTGGCGTGAGTACGGCGACGCGACGGCCTGGCGGGTCATCGCGGAGGCGAACGGCATCGACGACCCGATGACGCTCGCCCCCGGCACCGAGTTGGTGGTGCCGGGCCTGCGGGACGACAACTACGCCGAGGAAACCGTCAACGGGCACGGGCACGGGCACGGCCACGGTCTCGGTAGCGGCAACGACAACGGCGAGGGAGCACGGTGAGCGGGTTCGACTCCGGGGGCAGGTCGTTCGCTGCCGACCCGATCGTGGAGGCGCCGGGCGAACTGCCGCAGATCTGGGCGGCGCAGCTGGTGAGCTGTGTGGTCGACGAGAACGTGGGCCTGCCGGACACCGCCGTGCTCACCTACCGCGACCCCGACCACGAGTTCCTGAACGCCACCGGCATCACCATCGGCTCCCCGCTGCGCGTGTCGGTGACGACCGCGAAGGGGCAGGCGCGGGAGCGGCTGTTCAGCGGGGAGGTCACGGCCCTGGAGATCGACCGGGACGGCACCGGTTCGTTCACCGTCGTCCGCGCCTACTCCAGGGCCCACCGCCTCCAGCGCGGCCGCAAGGTCGTCGCGTACCGGAACATGACGGCCGCGGACATCGTCCGCAAGGTGGCCGCGGGCGCGGGCCTGGCCGTCGGGAGGGTGGAGGCCGCGCCGGTGACGTACCGGCAGCTGTCCCAGGCGAACGTCTCCGACTGGGACTTCCTGCAGTTCCTCGCGGGCGAGAGCGGTGCGCAGGTGCGCGTCGACGACAAGGGGCTGCTCCAGTTCACCCGGCCCGCGGAGGCGTCCGGGGCGCCCTCCCCGTCGACGTCGGCCATGAAGGATCCGATGGTCCTGGAGTACGGGCGCAACCTCCTGGCGCTGCGGGCCGCGCTGTCGGCCGCCGACGGCGCCTCGAAGGTGCAGGTGCGCGGCTGGGACGTCACCACGAAGCGGCCGTTGGTCGCCGAGCATCCGTCCGTGGTCAGCGACACCGTGGTGCCGGGGCTCCGTCCCGGGTCGGCCGCCCGGTTCGGGAAGTCCGCCGTGGCCGTCACCGACACGCCCTACCGGACGCAGGCGGAGACGACGGCGGTCGCCCGTGCGGTGGCGGCCCAGGTCAGCGCCGGTTTCGGCGAGCTGGAGGCGGTGGCCGAGGGCAATCCGCTGCTGCGGGCGGGCAAACCGGTGGCGCTCGGCAACGTGGGGCAGGCGTTCTCCGGCCGGTACACGGCGACGGCGGTGCAGCACGTACTGGAGCCGCACGGCGGCTACCGCACCACCGTGTGGGTCAGCGCCAGCCCGGACCGTTCCCTGGCCGGTCTGGCGACCGGCGCCAACGCCCCGGGGCGCGGCCCGCGCATCCCCGGCCTGGCGATCGGCGTGGTGACGGACGTGCGCGAGCCGAACGGCTCCGAACGCGGCGCGGTGCGCCTGACGTTCCCCTGGCTGGACGACACGTACGTCACCGACTGGGTGCGCACCGTCCAGTGGGGCGGCAAGGGCGGCGGCGGTGTGGTGAGCCCCGAGGTCAACGACGAGGTGCTGGTCGGGTTCGAGCAGGGCCTGCTGGACAGTCCGTACGTCATCGGCGGGCTCTACAACGGGGTCGACCAGCCCTCGCCGCACGACGTGCCGCTGATCGACGCGACCAGCGGAAAGGTCAACCGCCGTTCGGTGGCCTCGCGTTCGGGTCACCGTGTGGAGCTGCTGGACGCGCCGGCGCCGGGCCCCTCCGGGCTGCGACTGGTGACCGGGGACGAGCGGCTGGAGGTCCGCCTGGACGACCGCCGGGACCGGATCGAGCTCACCGTGTACGCGGGACGGAACCGTCCGCTGACCTCCGTCCTGCTGGACCGGGACGGCATCACGCTCGACGCCCGGCAGGGCACCGTGAAGGTGACCGGCCGGCAGGTGGACATCGACGGCACGGCCGGGGTCAGCATCGGAGGCCGGTCGGTGCGGGTGTCCGGGACGGCGGACGTCACCGTCGACGGCGGCCTGCTCGCCGTCCTCAAGGCCCGCCTCATCCGGATCAACTGACCTCCCGTGACCGCCGTGCCGCCCGGCCTTCGCACCCGACCACCCTCGGTCGACCGCTCCAACTCGACCACCCTCCACCGCCCTCCCGAGGAGCCCCTGATGCCAGCCGCAGCCCGCACCGGCGACCCCACCAACCACGGTGGCCGGATCGCGACCCCGCCGCCCGGCACCGCCGCGCGGGTGGCGACGGTGCTGATCGGCGGGCTGCCCGCCGCCGTGGTGGGCAGCCTGCACGTCTGCCCGGTGCCGCCGCACGCGGCCCTGGGACCGGGCAACGTGCTCGTGCCCAACCCGTCCGCGGTCACCGGGGGCGTGGTGCTGATCGGCGGGCTGCCCGCTGCGCGGGCCCGCGACCAGGCGGCGTGCGGCGCGACGGTCCTGGCCGGAGCGCCGAACGTGCTGATCGGAGGTGTGTGATGAGCGAACGGTTCATCGGGCGCGGCTGGGCGTTCCCGTTGCGGGTCGGGCCGACCGGCGGGATCGCCATGGTCGAGCGGGAGCGGGAACTGGAGGAGGCCATCCGCCTCGTGCTGGGCACCGCGCCCGGCGAGCGGCCGATGCGGCCCGACTTCGGCTGCGGCATCCACGAGTACGTCTTCGCCCCCGGCAACGGCGACACCGCCGGGCGGATCGCCCAGCAGGTGCGCGAGGCACTGGAGCGCTGGGAGCCCCGGATCGCGGTGGACGAGGTCGTCGTGGCCTTCGACGCGGTGGAGACGGCCACCCTCTACATCGACGTGCGCTACACGGTGCGCACCACCAACGACCGGCGCAACCTGGTCTTCCCCTTCTACACGATCCCCTCCGAGGAGGGGACCGAGGAAATGGTCGCGGACTGATGGCCCTGCCCTCTCCCAACCTGGACGACCGACGGTTCCAGCAGCTCGTCGACGAGGCGAAGCGGTACGTGCAGCAGCGCGCCCCGGAGTGGACCGACCACAACGTCTCCGACCCGGGCGTCACCCTCATCGAGACGTTCGCCTACCTCGTGGACCAGCTGCTGTACCGGCTGAACCGGGTCCCGGACAAGAACTACCTGGCCTTCCTGGACCTGTTGGGCATCCGGCTGTACCCGCCGTCGGCCGCCGTCGCCGATGTCGACTTCTGGCTGTCGGCGCCCCAACCGGACACGGTGACGCTGCCCGCGGGCACCGAGGTGACGACCGCGGCCGGCGAGACCGAGGAGGCCGTGGTCTTCGCCACCACCGAGGACCTGCGCATAGTGCCGAGCGAGCTGACCCGGTTGGTCACCGTGCCCCGCACCGGTGAGCAGACCGACCGGACGGGTGCGCTGGCCGAGGGCCGGGACATCCCCTGCTTCCAGGCCGCGCCCGAGCCCGGCGACGCGCTGCTGTTCGGCCTGCCGACGGCGGTGCCGCGCTGCGTGGTCGCGGTACGCCTCGACAGCCGCGTCGAGGGCGTCGGCGTCGACCCGCGCCAGCCCCCGCTGGTGTGGGAGGCGTGGGACGGCGGCCGGTGGCAGCGCTGCGAGACCGGCTCCGACAGCACCGGCGGGCTGAACCGACCCGGCGAGGTCATCGTGTACGTTCCGGCCGGGCACACGGCGTCGCTGGTCAGCGGGACCCGAGCGGGCTGGCTGCGTTGCCGGGTCACCGAGGCGGAACCGGGCCAGCCGTTCTACTCGGAGTCGCCGACGGTGCGCGAGGCCGCCGTCTTCACCGTCGGCGGCACGACGGCCGTGGAGCACGCCGAGCGGGTGACCGACGTACCGCTCGGCGTGTCGGAGGGGGTGGCGGGGCAGTCCTTCCGGCTCGGCCGCCCGCCCGTGCTGCTCGACGGGGAGCCCCCGGTGGTGGAGGTGTCCTCTCCGGACGGGTGGCAGCGCTGGGAGGTGGTGGAGCACTTCGGGCGCTCGGGGCCGACCGACCGGCACGTCCGGGTGGACGCCACCACCGGCGAGTTCGCGTTCCCGCCGGTGCTGCGCGAGGCCGACGGCACCCTGCGCCCGTGCGGGGCCGTGCCGGCCAAGGGCGCCCGGATCCGCGTGGCCCGGTACCGCACCGGCGGCGGCCCGGCCGGCAACGTCTCCCGCGGCGCCGTCTCCGTCCTGCGCAGCTCCGTCCCGTACGTCACCCGGGTCACCAACCGGGAGGCGGCGCGCGGCGGCGTCGCCGGGGAGACGATCGAGAACGCCAAGCTGCGGGCGCCGGAGACGCTGCGCATGCAGGAGCGCGCGGTGACCGCCGAGGACTACGAGATCATCGCCCGGCAGGCCGCACCCTCCGTGCGCCGGGTCCGCTGCCTGCCCGAACGGGACGCAGGCCCGGGCGCGGTAAGGGTCCTGGTGGTGCCGGACGCGGTGGCCGACGAGGGCGACCGGCTGCGCTTCGAGCAGCTGATCCCCTCCGACCAGGTCCTCGCCAGGATCACCACGGCCCTCGACGAACGGCGCCTGATCGGCACCCGGCTCGTCGTGGAGCCGCCCGTCTACCAGGGCGTCACCGTCGTCGCCCGGCTCTCGGCACCGGCCGCGGACACCGACCGGGTGCGCGAGGCAGCGCTCGATGCGCTCTTCCGGCACCTCGACCCGTTGGACGGCGGGCCCGACGGAACGGGCTGGCCGTTCGGGCGGCCGGTGCAGTACGGGGAGGTGTTCGGCGTGCTGCAACGCGCCATCGGGGACGTGGTGGTGGAGGAGATCCGGCTGTTCGCCGCCGACCCGGTCACCGGCCGGCGCGGCGTTCCGGTCGACCGGATCGACGTCGGCGCGGGCACGGTGGTCTTCTCCTACCAGCACCAGGTGGTCGTGACCGCACGGGAGACGGAGGTGCGCGGATGAGCCGGGCCGCCGTGCCGGGCCTGCCCAGCCGCCACCCGATCGGCGAGCAGCTCCCCGCGCTGTACGCCGACGACGACTTCGCGCAACGGTTCACAGCGGGGCTGGACACGGTGCTGGCCCCGGTGTTCACCACCCTCGACAACCTGCCCTCGTACTTCGATCCGCGACTGGCCCCGGCCGACTTCCTGTCCTGGCTGGCCACCTGGGTGGGCGGCGCCGACGACCCCGACTGGCCGCTGGCGCTGCGGCGCGAGGCGGTGGCCCGCGCGGTGGAACTGCACCGCTGGAGCGGCACCCGGCGCGGCCTGGTCGAGGCCCTGCGCCTGGTGCTGGGCGTGTCCGCCGAGGTCAGCGGGGACGGCGGGGCCGCCTGGTCGAGCACGGCCGGCGCCGCACTACCGCCCGCCCCGGCCGACGAGGTGCTCGTACGGGTGTGGCCGCGCCACGGAGGCGAGGCGTACGAGGTGGACGCGGACCGGGTCCGTTCGCTGGTCAGGAGCCTGTGCCCGGTCCACACGGTCTGCCGGGTGGAGGTCCTGCCGGGACCGCCCGTGGGTGAGGAGGGGTGACGGCGATGCGCGAGTCGGCGATGCGCGAGTGTCCGGTGTGCGGGGCGTCGAACGGTCCGACGGACGACTTCTGCGACAACTGCGGCTCCTACCTGGGCTGGTCGGACACCCCGACCGCCCCCGCCACCCCGACGCCCCCGCCGCAGAGCACCGCCACCACTCCGGCCGCCGCCACTCCCGCCGACGGCCCCACGGCCGGCGGCCCCGCGGCCGGCGGCACCCCGGTCGGCGGCACCCCGGACGGCGGCACCCCGGCGGAGGCCGCCGTGCCTCCGCCCGCCACACTCCAACCCACCACACTCCAACCCGCCGCGCCGCAGGCATCCGTGCCGAAGGCATCCCCGCCGCCCGACTCACCCCCGCCCGTCTCACCGCAGCCCGACTCACCGCCGCCCGTCCTGCCGGCGAAGGCCGTCGTGCCGCGTCCGGTCGTACGGCCCGTTCCGGTCGAGGACGACGCCGCGGGGGCGCCCTGTCCCTCCTGCGGCACACCCAACCCGCCCGACCGCCGATTCTGCCGCCGCTGCGCGAGCCCGCTCACGCCCCGTACGACCACACCGCCGCTCCCCTGGTGGCGGAGGATCTGGCCGCTGCGCCGCCGCACCCGGGCCGGCTCGGGTCGGACGACGCGCTTCCTGGTGATCCTGGCCGTGGTGCTGGCCCTGTGCGCGGGCGGCTTCCTGCTGCTGCCGGCCGGCCGGAGCCTGATCGAGGACACCCGGGACAAGCTGGGCAAGAGCAAGGCGGTGACCCCGGTCCGCATGGAGGCGAGTGCCGAAGTGCCCGGACACCCGGTCGGCGACGCCACGGACGGCCTCAGCAACCGCTACTGGGGCGCGCCCGGCCCGGGCGCCTCGGTGACGTACACCTTCGCCAAGCCGTTCCGCCTGGTGGCCGTGATCGTCACCAACGGCGCGTCGACCTCGCCCGAGGACTACGCACGCGAGGGCCGGGCGCTCCAGATCGACATGGAGGTGACGACGTCGCACGGCCGGAAGGTCGTCAAGAAGCTGACCCTGACCGACAAGCCAGGCCCGCAGACCTTCCCGACCGGCATCAGCGACGCCACCACCATCCGGCTGACTCTCGACGCCCCCGCAGGGCTGGACGGGGGTCGCTATCTTGCCCTGGCGGAGCTGGAGTTCTTCCAGCGGAGCTGAGGCCCTGGGGGCAGGGCCCGGCCGTCGTGCCGGGCCCCGCCTTCGTGCCGGGGCCGCCCGGCTGGCTTGCCCGCTGGCTTGCTGACTGGCTTCAGCCCGAGGCCCACGGCTCTCCTGTTCCGGCCGCACCGCCTTGATGCCGCGTCCGCGCGGGCGGGAGCGGTTGCCGCGGGACGAGCGGCGAGCAGGCCGTGTCCCCGGTGACCGAGCCCGGGGCGGCCGGTGAGCCACCACGCGCGGACGCCGCGGGCCGGACCCTGGGATCGTCCGCCGTCCGCCGTCCGCTGTCCGCGGCCCAACGCGGACGCCCGGATCAACGGAAGCGCCGCGTCCGCCGACCGGCCCGCGAAATGGCACGTACACCGATCAGAATCTTTTTCGCCGCCGGACCTGCCGCCTTTGCGTCCGGGTCGGCACATGCTGAAGATCAAGCTTCAGAATTTTGCACAGGTATGCGATTATCGGGCGCGCGAGTTGTGCG
>NZ_JBHJUK010000236.1:0-9720 GCF_042266225.1 Kitasatospora sp. NPDC056181 | reverse complement strand
GTGGTCGCCTCGCTGTACGGCATGCAGCGGACCGGCGAGCGGCCCAGCCAACGCCGGCTGGCCGACCACACCGGCCTGGAGGCGCTGTACGTCTCGAAGCTCGCGCGCGCCCTGGAGGCGGCCGGCCTGGTCGAGCGCACCCGCGACCCGCGCGATCCGCGCGCCGTGCAGCTCGCCCTCACCGAGCAGGGCCGGAGCGTCACGCGGCAGGCGATCGCGGTGGTCCAGGAACTGCACCAACAGCTCCTGGAGCCGCTCGGGGGCGTCGACACCCCGCGGACGCTCGCGTTCACCGACGAGCTGACGGCCCTGCTCGACGCACCCCTCGCCCCATCCCGGTCCAACGACGAGAACACCCAGGGGAGAACACCATGACCAGCACCGCACCCGTCGCCGACGCCCGCGTCCTCGGCCTGGCCCACTACGCCGCCCGCGGCGTCCTGGAGCACGTCCTGGCCGGGCACGGCCTCACCTTCCAGCAGCAGGTCGCCCTGCGCGTCGCCGTCACCGCCGACGCCCCGCAGACGCCCGACCAGATCATCACGCAGATCGGGGCCTCCCTCAAGGCCGATCCGGCCGACGTCCGCGCCACTCTCGACGAGCTGCTGGCCGAGCAGCTGCTCGTCGAGGACGGCGCCCGCCTCCGTGCCACGGAGGCGGGGCGCGAGCTGTTCGCCGCCGTCGGTGCGGCGACCGCCCCCGTCACCGCCCGCGTCTGGGGCGGGATCCCCGCCGAGGACCTGGCCGCCGCCGGCCGCGTCCTCGCCCTGGTCACCGAGCGCGCCAACGCGGAGCTTGCGAGGCTGACCGCCTGACCCGACAACCGCACGACCGGACAGGCGGACAGGCGGACAGGCGGACAGGCGGACAGCCGCACGACCGGATGACCGTCCGGCTCCGCGGCGTCGTGCCCCGGGTGGCCTCAGCGGGCCGGGCGCCACATGGTGGTGACGACGTGGCCCGATGCGGTGGTGAGCTCGTCGCGGGGGGTGAAGCCCAGGCTGCGGTAGCGGCCGAGGTTGGCGGGGTTGGACGACTCCAGGTAGGCGGGAGCCCCGAGCTCGTCGATCCGGGCCAGGCTCTCGGCCAGCAGGCCCATGCCCAGCCCCTTGCCGCGGTGGTCGGCGTGGGTGCCCAGCAGGGTGAGGTAGAAGCACGGCTCCTTCGGGGCGACCGAGTAGAGCTGGTCGTAGATGGCCAGGATCGCCCCGGCCGTCGCCTCGTCGGTGGTCCGGGTCAGCAGGTCCGCCAGGCCGCCCTCCTCCTCCGGAGTGAGCTCGCTGCCGCCCGGCGGGATCCAGACCGCGGCGGCCTCGACCTGCGGCGTCACCAGCAGCCACAGGTACCGCAGCGCCGAGGTCGCGTAGAGCCGCCACATCGCGGCCGCCTGCTCGGCACGCCGCCCGACGTCGGGGAAGGCCGGGCCCCACAGCGGGTCGTGGAAGAACGCGCTGGTCAGCGTCGACACGACGGCGTCGATGTCCGCGGGGGTGGCCGTCCGCACCGGGACGCGAGGACTGTGGGAGGTCATCCACCCACCCTACGCGGCGCCTCCCACGTGCTCCCGGAGCAGCGCGGCCAGGGCCTGCGCGTAGGGGTTGGGGTGGCGGCGCCGGGCGAGGGCGACGCCGAAGTGGCGGGCGGGGCGCGGGGGCTGCACCGGGACCACCCGGGTACCGGGCTGGGCCGGTTCGAGGGCGACGTGCGGCACGAGCGAGACCCCGACCCCGGCGGCGACCAGCGAGCGGGCGAAGAAGTAGTCGGTGGTGGAGCCGGCCACCAGGAGTTCGAAGCCGGCCAGTTCGGCGTGCCGGCGCAGGAAGGCCTCGGTCTTGAGGCAGCCCAACACCCAGCGCTCCCCGGCGAGTTCGGCCAGGTCCAGAGCCTCCCGGCCGGCCAGCGGGTGCCCGGCCGGGAGCACCACCGAGAGCGGGTCGTCCATCAGCGGCGTCCAGTCGAGGCCCGAGCGGTCGCCGGGGACGACGGGCAGCGGGCCGTCGAAGTGGTAGGCGAGGGCGAGGTCGGCGGTGCCCTCGCGGACCATCGGCAGGCTGTCCTCGGGTTCCCGTTCCAGGATGCGCAGTTCCGCCTCCGGGTGGTCGGCCGCGAACCGGGCCAGAACGGCGGGCAGCAGGTGCCGGCCGCCGCTGGTGAAGGTGGCGAGGGTGAGCCTGGGCCGGGCCTGGCCCAGCCGGCCGATCTGTTCCCGGGCGTGCCGCAGTTCGGCGTCGATGGCGCCGGCCGCCTCCACCAGCAGACGGCCGGCCTCGGTGAGCCGCACCCCGCGGGTCGAGCGCTCCACCACCGGTGTGCCGAGGCCGCGTTCGAGCGCCGCGATCTGCTGGGACACCGCGGACGGGGTGAGCAGCAGGGCGGCCGCCGCCCGGTTGAAGCTGCCGTGCTCGGCGACCTCCCGGAGCATGGCCAGCCGTCGGACGTCGATCATCGCGCTCCCCCTGGTCGCCCTCGTCCACCGATCGGTCCGGTGAGCCCGGTGAGCCCGGGTCGGCCCGATCAACAGTTCTGCTGTTGACGCGTTCAGTAGATCGGTAGTTCTGCTGAGGACCATACGCCAGCAGAGTGGTGTCCGTGGGAAGCACCCAGCACAACCTGAGGGGACAGGACATGCGAAACGTCTGCGTCATCGGCGGGAGCCGGTACTTCGGCCTCCACCTGGTCACCCTGCTGCGGGAGTCCGGTGCCCGCGTCACCGTGGTCAACCGCGGCTCGGCCCCGCCGCCGCCCGGCGTCGAGCACGTCGTCGCCGACCGGTCGGACGAGGCCGCGCTGGCGACGGCGCTCGGCGGCCGCACCTTCGACGCGGTGATCGACCAGGTGCTGTACACCCCCGATCAGGCGGCGGTGGCCCGCCGGGTCTTCGGCGAGCGCACCGGCCGGTACGTGATGACCTCCACGATGGAGGTGTACGACCCGGCGACCTCGCCGCTGGTGCGCACCG
Source organism: Kitasatospora sp. NPDC056181 (assembly GCF_042266225.1). Taxonomy (NCBI): domain Bacteria; kingdom Bacillati; phylum Actinomycetota; class Actinomycetes; order Kitasatosporales; family Streptomycetaceae; genus Kitasatospora; species Kitasatospora sp. NPDC056181. The sequence goes on along the minus strand of NZ_JBHJUK010000236.1, from coordinate 6,761 downwards.
TGCCGGGCGTGCCGGTGCCGGAGACCGCCGTCGACCCGGCCGGCTGGCCGGTGGACCTCTCGCTGCCGTGGCACGACCCGGCGGCGCTCGCCCGCCGCTTCGACGAGGCGACCCGCTATGCGGAGGGCAAGCGGCAGGCGGAGGCGGTGCTCGCCCAGGACCCGCCGTTCTCCTGGGCCAGTGTGCGCAGCGCGCACGTGCTGGGCGGGGGTGCGCGGGACTTCACCGGCCGGCTGGCGCACTACACGGAGCTGATCGCGGCCGGGCGGCCGGTGGCCGTGCACGGCGAGCCGCAGCCGACCTCCTTCGTCCACCACGAGGAGATCGCCGCCGCCCTGGTGCGGATGGCCGTCATGGAGGCGGTCGGCCCGGTGAACGCCTGCTCCGACGGGTCGCTCGACGTGGTGGCACTCTGCGAGCTCATCGCCGGGCGGCTCGGCACCACGGCCCGCTACCGCGTCGTGCCGGGCGGGGCCGACACGACGGCCGGGGTCGGTACACCAGGCGCGGGGAGCGCGGCCGGCACGGACGCCTCGCCGTTCTCCTTCGACCGCTGGTACCCGATGGACAACCGGCGGGCCGTCGGGCTCGGCCTGGAGTTCACGCCGACGGCGCAGTGGCTGCCCGGTGCCGTGGCCGCCTCCACCCTCACCCCGACCTCCGCAAAGGCGGCCTGACATGCGACAGCGCACCATCGGCGGCACCGCCGTCGGCGCGATCGGCCTCGGCGCGATGCCGCTCTCCGTCGAGGGCCGCCCGGACGAGGACGCCGCGCTCACCACCCTGAACGCCGCGCTCGACGCGGGCGTCACCCTGCTCGACACCGCCGACTCCTACCACTGGCACGCCGGCGAACTCGGCCACAACGAACGGCTGGTGGCCCGTGCCCTGGCCGCCCGTCCGGCCTCCGACCGCGCGGCCGTGCTGGTCGCCACCAAGGGCGGCCGGGGTCGGCCCGGTGACGGCTCCTGGACGGTCGACGGCCGGCCCGAGCATCTCCGACAGGCCGCCGAGGGCTCCCTGCGCCGGCTCGGTGTCGAGTCCATCGGCCTCTACCAGCTGCACAAGCCCGACCCGCTGGTTCCGTGGGCCGAGTCGGTGGGCGTCCTGCGCGACCTGCTGGACGCCGGGAAGATCCGCGCGGCCGGGATCTCCAACGTCGACGAGGAGCAGATCCTGACGGCCCGGGAGATCCTCGGCGACGGCCTGGTCTCGGTGCAGAACCGGTTCTCCCCCGCCGTCCGCACCGCGGAACCGGAGCTGCGGCTCTGCGAACGGCTCGGCCTGGCCTTCCTGCCCTGGAGCCCGCTCGGCGGCCTGTCGCGCAGCGTGCTGGACGACCCCAAGGACACCACCGTCGGGCAGAGTGCCTTCCACCGGGTCGCCGCCGCCCGCGGTGTCTCACCCCAGCAGGTCGGCCTCGCCTGGCTGCTCGCCCTCTCCCCCGCCGTCGTCCCCATTCCCGGCGCCCGCCGCCCCGCATCGATCCGCGACTCCGCCGCCGCTGCCGGGCTCGTCCTCGAACCGGACGAACTCGCTTCCCTGGCCGAGCCGTTGGCCGGCAAGGCGGGGCTGGCAAGGCGGTGAGCGACGCGACGGTGACCGGCAGACGGGTGAGCCGGGTGGGCCGCCCCACCCCACCGCATCCGGGGCAGGGCGGGGCGGGGTGGCGCCGATGGGGTCAGTTGTTCTCCTCGGACCGGACGATCTGGTCGATCCGGTGCTGGAGCGCGTCGGCCTCGGCACGGGCCCTCCGCGCCGCCTCGTGCTCGCCGAGCCGGTCCAGGGTGGCGGCCTTGCTCCGCAGGTCCGCCACCTCCTGCCGCATCTTCGGAAGGTCGTAGGTGACGGCACCGCGTGCGGACGGGCCGGTGGAGGACGACTGGCCGGACCCGGTGTCGGGCTGGACGGCGCAGACCGCACTGACGCCGCCCGCGCCGAAGAGCGAACCGCCGAACAGCGTGTTCAGCACGCCCTGGCAGGCGGCGGACTCCTGGGGCGTCTTCGGCCCGTTGTTGGCGGCGGCCGGCTGGGCGAGCAGGAGCGGGGCGGCCAGCAGCAGTACGGAACAGGCCGCACGGGTGGCGTACTTCAGCGACTTCGGGGTGTTCGGGGACATGGCGGACCCTCCGGGTAGGTGATGGACGAGCGAGCCATCACTACCGGACGGTCGGTTCACGGCGGCGGATGCTCCGCCGTCCGTAGGCGTGTCAGCGAACCGTGGACGCGTCAGAGAACGTCGGCCTGTCAGTGGCCCGCGGACGTGTCAGCGGGCCGACGGGGCCGGTCAGTAGCCGCCGAATCCGCCGTAGCTGTGGCCGCCCGTGAAGCCGCCGGTGCCGCCCATGCCAGTGCCCCCGAAGCTGGGACGGGGGCCGGAACCCGGCGGACTCGGCGGGATCGGCTGCGGGTCGTCGTGCCTCACCGACCAACCGTGCCTGGCCATCTCGCGCCACCACTGGGCGAAGGTGACGCCGACGCCCCGTGCCAGGCACTCCTCCTCGACGGCGGCCCGGGCCGCGTCGTCCCACCGCAGGATTATCCCGGCCGCCTTCTGGGCGCGCGCCAACGCGTACAGGTCCTTCTCCAGCTCCGACGCCGTCAGCGGCTCCCGGGACGGCGCGGCCGGATCCGCAGAGCCCGGATCCGCAGCAGCCGGCAGGAGGTCGGCGCGGAAGATCCGGACCCGGACCGGACCGTCACCCTCCTCCGCCCCCTCCGCCCCCTCCGCCGCCTCCTCGCCCACCTCGTACAGCCACACCCGCTGCGCGGCCACCTCCTCCAGGAGGGCGCGGCGTTGCTGCGCCTCCCGGGCCCGGGCCAGCTCGGCCGCCTGCCGCACCGCCCGCTGCTCCGCCAGGCGCCGGTCGATCTCCTCCCGGACCGGCCGGTAGGCCTCGGTCGCGCGCTGCACCTCCGCCAGGAAGGCTCGCTGGGCGGCTTCCGACCGTTCGACGGCCCGCTGCTTCCAGCCGGGCCAGTGGCGCGGGGCGGGAATGGTGTTCCAGGCCCCGGTGCCCTTCTCCAGGTCGAACGTCGCGCCGCGGCCGCCGTGCGCCCGGTAGAGCACCTCCAGCGCACGGGAGACGGCGGCCAGGAAGGTGCTCTCCGCTTCGCTCCACCGCTCGCGCTCGGCCTCGGAACAGGCGACCGCCTCACCCCAGTTGCCCTTGATCCGGTAGACCTTGACCTGCTCCGGCAGCTCCACCGAGGCGACCGGCTCGAACGCCCCGCCGCACCGCTTCGTCGCATGGAGCCGCACGTTGTCCTGGTGGACCTTGACCTCGGTGACCGCCACTGCGCCGACCTCCCGCCAGCCGATTCAACCGTCACTCACCATAACGGCGCGACCACCGTCCGCGTCAGCCCCTGGCACCGGATCCGTCCGAACCCCGGGGACGGGGTCGGACGGCTGGCCGCGGGAACCGGGGGCGGGCACGACCGGTTCCGACACCGCCGGGACGTTGCTGTTGCTGCGCTTGCCGGCGGAGGTCATCGGGGCCGGCCCCTCCCCCGGCCCTGGGAACGGCAGCGCGCGGACGGGCGCCAGGCAGGTCCCGGCGCCCGGTGAGGTCCGGGTGCTGCTCCGGCCGGTCGGGGGCGTGCGGTTGACCGTCGCGCGCTCCGCGACGAACGGTCACGCCTCCTACGAGCACCAGCACCACGACTTCGAGCACCGTACGACGAGCGCTGGTGGCGCGGCCACGCTGCGGCCTGGCACGTGGACCACCCCGGCGCGGCCGGGAGTCACGGGCTCCCCCGGGCGGCGGGCCGCGGGCGGCGGCCGCCGGGCAGCACCGTCCTCGCCGCCACCGCCCGGGCGGGGAAGCAGGCCGCGCCCGGGGCGCTTCGTCAGGCCTCGCCGCAGGAGGCTCCCGGCGAGGCCAGGACCTTCGCCGCGCAGGCGTGCCCGCGGGCGGCGGCCGCCCGCAGGTCGCCGTCGGCGAGGTAGCCGGCCAGGAAGCCGGCGGCGAACGCGTCGCCGGCGCCAGTGAGGTCACGGACCTCGGCGACCGGCGGGACGGGCACGGCGAAGGGCTCCTCCCCGGGGGCGTCCACCACCGTCGCCTGCGCACCGGACTTGGTGACGACCGTGGTGGCCGCCAGCCGCGCCCGCTCGGGACCGGGCCCGCCGTCGGCCAGCAGACCGAGGAAGGCGGACTCCTCCCGGTTGGCGAACAGCAGGGTGGGCGCCAACTCGGCGGCGAGGGCGAGGAACCGCTCGCGGCCGAACCGGTCGAGCATCCCGGTCGAGGAGGCGTCGAGCGAGGTGGTGCCGCCCGCCCGGCGGACCCTCCGGAGGGCGTCGACGGCGGCGGCGGCGACCGGTTCCCCGTCGAAGGAGTAGGCCGGCACGTGCAGGTGGGCCAGCCCCTCCAGCCAGGCGTCCGGGACGATATCGAGCAGTGTCGCCGCGCCCCGGTCGGGGAGCATGGTCCGCTCGCCGGCCTGGTCGATCAGCACCACGATGCTCCCGGTCTGGCCCTTCCGCACGACCCTCACGTCGACGCCGTGACCGGCCAGTTCGGCGACGACGCCGTCCCCGGCCGGGTCGTCCCCGACGCAGCCGAGGAAGCGCGCCGGGCACTGGCCGGCGGCGAAGCCCGCGACGTTGGCCGCGCTGCCGCCGCGCCGCCGGAAGACCCGGGCGCTGGAGTCGGTGCCGTGCCGCAGCGGGCCGTCCACCCAGACGACGATGTCCTCGACGAGGTCGCCGAGCACGCCGAGTACCCCGCCCACGGGGCTAGGCCTCGCTGCGCAGGGCGGCGAGCGCGGTCGCGATCTGCCCGCCGAGCCGGACGTTGCCCCGGTAGACCTCGACGTTGACGTCCAGGCTGCGCCCCTGGGTGTCGCGCTGGATGAAGTCGAGCAGGAACGGCGTCGACGCGTTGCCGGTGACGCCCTGTCGCTCCGCCTCGGCCCAGGCGCGGGCGAGCAGGGCGTCCAGCTCCTGCGGCGGCAGCTGCTTGGCCGGGTCGACCGGGTTGGCGATCAGCACGGCCTGCGGCAGCTCCAGGCCGTCCCGGGCCGCGATCACCCGGGCGGCCTCCTCGGGCGAGTCGACCCGGTAGTTGATCCGGTGGCCGGAGTCGGTGACGTAGAAGCCCGGGTACTGGTGCGTCCGGTAGCCGATGACGGGGATGTTGAGCGTCTCGAACCGCTCCAGCGTCGCCCGGATGTCGAGGATCGACTTGACGCCCGCGCTGATGACGGTGACGGGCGTGGCGGCCAGCGTGGTCATGTCGGCCGACTCGTCGAAGGTCTCGGACGCCCCGAAGTGGACGCCGCCGAGGCCGCCGGTGGAGAACACCGGGATGCCCGCCCGGTGGGCGAGGAAGGCGGTGGCGGCGACGGTCGTCCCGCCGTGGCGGCCGAGCGCGGCGACCACCGGCAGGTCGCGCAGGCTCGCCTTGTCGAGGTCGTCCGCCTCGGAGAGCTCCTTGATCTGGTCCGCGCCGAGTCCGACCGTGGGCACCCCGGCGTACACGCCGATCGTGGCCGGGACGACCCCGGCGGCCCGCAGCTGCTCCTCCGCCTCCAGCGCGACCTCCAGATTGCGGGGCCGGGGCAGCCCGTGCGTGAAGATGGTCGATTCCAGGGCGACGACGGGGGCTCCGGCGGCAACGGCCTGGGCGACCTCGTCGGAGATGCGGACGGGCAGTGCGGTCATGGCACGGGCTCTCTCTGCGATGCCACCACGGTGTGGCAACTCGGACCCAGCCTAGAGACGGGTCGCATAGGCATCCAGAATGAGTCCTGGGCCTTCTCATAGGCTTCAGGCTATGGGTTTCACCTTGCGTCAGCTCGAAGTCTTCCTCGCGGTGGCCGGCACGCTGCACTTCGGCCGCGCCGCCGAGCGCCTGCACATCTCCCAGCCGACGGTCAGTCAGGAGGTGGCCCGGCTCGAACGGACCGTCGGCGTGGAACTCTTCGACCGCAGCCGGCGGGCGGTGCGGCTGACCCCGGCCGGCGAGGTGATGGCCACCGAGTCGGCCCGGCTGCTCGAACAGGCCGGCTCCCTGCTCGCCCGGGTACGGCTGCACGAGGAGTCACGGATGGGGACGGCCCGGATCGTCGCCTCCCCCAGCGTCATGAACCGCCTGCTGCCGGCCGTGGTCAGCCGGGCCGAGCGCGAGCTCCCGGCGCTGGAGTCGGCCGAGCTGGCCGTCGACACCGGCCACGTGTCGACGACGCTGGCCGCGGAGCTGGCCGACATCGGGCTCGGCCGCTTCCTGGAGGACGTGCCCGGCTACCGGCGGGAGAAGCTCGCCGACGAGCCGGTGCGGGTGGCGGTCAGCCGGCACCACCCGCTCGCCGGTCGGGACGGCATCCACCTGCACGAGCTGCGCGACCTGCCGCTGCTGCTCTGGTCCCGGGAGCAGCACCCGCGGTACTACGACCACGTGCTCGGCCTCTGCTCGGCGCACGGCGTCGAGCCGCCGGTCCTGGTCAGCCCGCCGCGGATCGTCGGCTCGCGGCTCTACCTGCTGGCGCAGAACCGCGCGTTCTCGCTCGTCCCCGCCTCGATGGCCGGTCACCTGACCGAGGAGGTGGTCACCGTCCGCCTCGCCGACCGGGCCACCCTGCCGCTTGAGATGCAGTGGCGGCTGGACGACGAACGGCCCCGGCTCGCCGCCCTGCGCGAGCTGATCCGGCAGGAGGCCGCCGTCCTCGGGGCCGGCTGAGCCACCGTCCTCGGGGCCGGCTGAGCCACCGTCCTCGGGGCCGGCTGAGCCACCGTCCTCGGGGCCGGCTGAGCC
>NZ_JBHJUK010000235.1:0-9725 GCF_042266225.1 Kitasatospora sp. NPDC056181 | reverse complement strand
GCCGCGCCCGTACGCCGGCCGCGCCCGCCCCGCCGCACGCCCGTCCGACAGCCCCCGAGGTGACCCAGCCATGAGCAGAGCGCGCCGCCCGAACGCCGGGCCCCGGCCACCCGCACCCGCGGGCGCACGGCACGCCGGCCGTTCGTCCGGGGGCTCCGGCCCGTCCGCGGACCCGGCCCCGTCCGGCGACCCCGGCGTGGCAGCCGGCCCAGGCGTGGCCGCCGGCCCGTCCGCGGACCCGTTCGCCGCCCTGTCGCCGGCCCGCACCGCGGGCGTCGAGGGCCTCGTCAAGCGCTTCGGGACCGTCCAGGCCCTGGCCGGCGTCACCCTCGACTTCCCCGCCGGCAAGGTGACCGCGCTGATGGGCGAGAACGGCGCCGGCAAGTCCACGCTGCTGAAGATCCTGACCGGGGACCACCAGCCCACCGCGGGCCACGTCGTCCTCGACGGCCGGCGTGTCGACCTGCGGTCCCCGGCCCGGGCGCGGGCCCTCGGCATCCGGATCATCCCGCAGGAGCCCGAGATCATCCCGCACGTCTCGGTCGCCGAGAACGTCTACGCCGGCTCCCTGCCCAGGGCCGCCGGCCGCCGCCTGGACCGCGCCGAACTGCGCCGCCGGATCACCGCCGACCTCGACCGGCTGGGCTTCGCCGGAGTCCTCGACCCCGACCTGCCCGGCTCCCGGCTGACCTCGGCCCAGCGCCAACTGGTTGAGATCCTGCGCGCCCTGACCGGCGAGGCCAAGCTGATCGCGTTCGACGAGCCGACCTCCTCGCTCTCGGAGCACGAGGTCGAGGCCCTGTTCGCCCTCATCGGCCGGCTGCGCGACCAGGGCATCGCGGTCGTCTACGTCTCGCACCGGATGCAGGAGATCTTCCGACTGGCCGACCGGATCGCGGTCCTGCGCGACGGCGCCCTGGTGGGCGTGCAGGACGCGCACCGCACGAGCGAGGGCGAGCTCGTCCGCCAGATGGTCGGCCGTGACCTGTCGGCCCTGTTCGTGCGCCGCACCGTCGCCACCGACCGGGTCGTCCTGGAGGCCCGTGGCGTCACCACCGACCACGTGCGCGACATCGACCTGACCGTCCGCGCCGGCGAGGTCGTCGGCCTGGCCGGCCTGATCGGCGCCGGACGCTCCGAGCTGGCCCTCGCCCTTGCCGGCGACCTGCCCGTGCACGGCGGCACCGTCACCCTGGACGGCCGGCCCCTGCCCGCCGGCAGCCCCCGGCGGGCGATCCGGGCCGGCCTCGCCCTCGCCCCCGAGGAACGCAAGGCCCAGGCGCTGTTCCTGCACCGCTCCGTCCGCGACAACACCTCGATCGCCGTCCTGGAACGGCTGCGCCGCCTGCGCTTCGTGAGGCGCACGGCCGAACGCGACCTCGCGCAGCAGTACGCGGAGCGCCTGCGGGTGCGGACCCCGTCCGTCGAGCACGAGGTCGGCAAGCTCTCCGGCGGCAACCAGCAGAAGGTCGTCCTCTCCCGCTGGCTGGCCCGCCGCCCGAAACTGCTGATCCTCGACGAACCGACCCGCGGCATCGACGTCGGCGCGAAGGCCGAGATCTACCGGATCATCGCCGGCCTCGCCGAGGACGGGGTCGCCCTGCTGGTCATCTCCTCCGAACTGCCCGAGATCCTGGGCCTGGCCGACCGGATCGTGGTCATGCAGGGCGGGCGGATCACCGGCGAACTGGGGCGCGACGACGCGACCGAGGAAGCCGTCCTCCAACTCGCCATGGCCGACGACATCACCGGCACCACCTCTTCCGGAGCATCCTGATGACCACCGCCACCACCCCGCCGGCCCTCAAGGACACGCCCGACGGCCGCCCCGCCCGCCCGACGGCCCTGCTCGCCGGCATCGGCGGCCAGAACCTCAGCCTCGTCTGCGCGCTCGGCGCCGTGCTGGCCGTCTTCGGGACCCTGAACGACAACTACCTCAGCTGGACCAACATCCAGGTCATCGCCGAGGCCGCCACCATCACCGGCCTGCTCGCCGTGGTGCAGACCGTGGTGATCATCTGCGGCGGCCTGGACATCTCGGTGGGCTCGCAGGCCGGCCTCGCCTCGGTGGTCAGCGCGATGGCGTTCACCTCCGCGGGCTCCGGCGCCTTCGCCGGCATGGCCGCCGCCGTCGGTGTCGGGGCGCTCGTCGGCGTGCTGAACGGTGCCGTGATCGTGTACGGCCGGGTGAACCCCACCATCGCGACCCTCGCGGGCCTCGCCGCCTACAAGGGGCTCGCCCAGCTGGTCTCGGACGGCCGGGCACAGGGCTACGTCCTCAACGACGCGGTGTTCGTCTTCCTCGGACGCGGCAAGATCGCCGGGCTGCCGGTGATGGTCTGGATCCTGATCCTCACCGCCCTGGCGGTGCACGTGCTGCTGAAGTACACCGACATCGGCCGCAACCTCTACGCGATCGGCGGCAACGACATCGCGGCCCGGCTGGCCGGCATCGCGATCAACAAGTACCTGGTCGCCGTCTACGCCCTGATCGGCGTGGTGGCGGCGGTCGCCGGCATCCTGCTCACCGCCCGCACCGGCTCCGGGCAGCCGGTCTCCGGCAGCGAGGGGCTGGAGCTGAAGGCGATCACGGCCGCCGCACTGGGCGGCAGCGCGCTCAAGGGCGGCCGGGGCGGCGTCGGCGGCACGCTGCTGGCCGTCGCCCTGCTGGGTGCGCTGGACAACGGCCTCACCGTGCAGGGCATCAACTCGTTCTGGCAGAACGTCGCCCAGGGCGCGCTGCTGGTCGTCGCCGTGGTCGTCCAGCAGCGCCGCAGCGGCGAACGCGCGGTCGGCCTGCCCGGCTAACCGGCGGACGGACCCGGTGCGCCACCGCCGGGGGGACGGTGGCCGCCGCCGGCGGGGCAGGGGCGGGGCGGATGGCGGCCGGCGGCGGGGACGGTCCTCCCGCCGCCGGCCCTGCCGCCCGGCCGGGGGCCCGCCTCAGCGTCCGCCCACGGCCGCCCGGGCCGTGAAGGCCCGCCGGTAGTCGGTCGGGGTCACGCCGACCCGGGCGGTGAAGTGGCGGCGCAGGTTGGTCGCGCTGCCGAGGCCGCTGCGCTCGCCGATCTGCTCGACGGGCAGGTCGGTCGCCTCCAGCAGCGACTGGGCGCGGGCGAGTCGCTGGTTGAGCCACGCCGCCCGGGCCCGAGGCGTCGACACCGCCCTGCCCGAACTCCTCGCCCGCCAGACCGAACAGGCCATCGAGGCCGGCCACGGCGCCGACAGCTACGCCCGCCTGATCGAGGGGATCCGGAAGTGACGGCCGCCACCCCGGCCGCCATCACGGACTGGCCCGCGCTGGTGACGGAGGCCGCAGCCCGGACCACCGGGCTGCTCGACCGGGCCGCCGACGCCGACTGGTCGCGCCGCCCGGAGGGCAGCGACTGGACCTGCCGCGCGACCCTCGACCACCTCGCGCTCGGCCTGCTCGGCTACGCGGGCCTGCTGACGGCCCGTCCGACCGACCGCTACATCACGCTGTTCGGCTCGCTCGACCCGGCCGCGCCGATCCCGCACTGCCTGGAGGGCCTGCGCAGCGCCGCGGCCCTGCTGGCCGGAGCGGTCCGGGACGCGCCGGCGGACGCCCGGGCCTGGCACCCGTGGGGGCACTCGGACGGATCGGGATTCGCGGCCATGGGGACGGTCGAACTCCTCGTCCACGGCGGGGACCTGGCGGGCGGCCTCGGCCTTGACCGGTCGGTTCCGGACGAGCTCGCCGGCCCGGCGTTGGCCCGGTTGTTCCCGGCCGCCCCGACCGGCCACGCCCCCGGGGACGCCCTGCTGTGGTGTACCGGCCGCATCGGCCTGCCCGAGGTGCCCGCCGGTGCGTGGAGCTGGGACGGCCGGGTGCGCTGAACGACGGCGGTCAGGAGCGCGGAGTCCAGAAGGCGACCAGCCGGGCGGCGCCGGGCTCGACCGCCTTCCAGGAGCCCTCGTAGGTGAGCACCGCGATGGCCGAGGTGGGGAAGGCGGCGCTCATCCGGGCCGTCAGGTCGCCCTCGGACGCGCCGACGAGGATCTCCGCCAGGGCGTGGATGCCGGGATTGTGGCCCACCATCACCACGTCGTCCACCTCCTCGGACAGCTCGGTGAACAGGACGAGGAGTTCGCCGGGGCTCGCCGCGTAGATCCGCTCCTCGTAGACGGTCCCGGGGCGCTCGGAGAGCTCGGGGGCGAGCAGGTCCCAGGTCTCCCGGGTACGCGTCGCGGTGGAGACGAGGGCGAGGTCCGGGGTGATGCCCGCACCGGCCAGCCAGCGGCCCGCGGCCGGCGCGTCCCGGCGGCCCCGTTCGGCCAGCGGGCGCTCGTGGTCGTCGATGACGTCGCTCCGCTCGGACTTGGCATGCCGGACCAGGACGATCCTGCGGGTTCGCACGGTGCTCACGAGGGTCTCCTCCTCCACGCGGCCGACAACTCGCTCCCCGGCCGAGGCTGGTGCTGCGACCGGGAAGGACCACCAGGTTGCCCGATCGTGAGGCGAGGACGGGTCCGCCACCCCGGCGCGGACCCTTCCTGCTGCGGATCCGGGTGCGTTCGCGGCGTCGGGCGGTCGGGCGGTCGGGAGGCCGCGAGGCCCGGAGGCCCGGAGGCCGGAACGTCGGGGTGCCGGGTGCCGGGTGCCGGGTGCCGGGTGCCGGGTGCCGGGGGGTGCCGGGGCGCCAAGGTGCCGGGCGTTGGCGTTGCGCCCGCGCGGGTGGGCGCGCTCAGGCTGCGGGCACCTCGGCGACCACCAGCTCGCCGACCGCCTCCGCCAGGACGCCCCGGGCGTGCTCGCCCAGCCCGGAGTCCGTGACGAACACGTCGACGTCCTCCAGCGCCGCGAACCCGCTGAGGCCGACGACGCCCCACTTGCTGTGGTCCGCGACCACCGCGACGCGCCGGGCGGAGGCGATCAGTGCCCGGTTGGTCTGGGACTCGGCCAGGTTCGGCGTCGTCAGGCCGGCCTTCTCGGACACCCCGTGCGCCCCCAGGATCAGCAGGTCGACGTGGAGCGCCCGGATCGACTGGTCCGCCAGCGGCCCCACCAGCGCCGCGGACGGCGTGGGGGAGCCGCCGGTCAGCAGCAGCGACGGCGCGTCCGGATCGTGCTGCTCCCCGGCCGAGCGGATCAGGTCGGCGACTGGCAGCGAGTTGGTGACGACGGTCAGCCGCGGCACCCGCAGCAGCCTGGCCGCGACCGCGAAGGCCGTCGTCCCCGCCGAGATCGCGATGACGCTGCCCGGTTCGACCAGCGCCGCCGCGGCGTCCGCCACCGCGGCCTTGGCCGCCGACTCCAGGCCGGACTTCACCTCGAACCCCGGCTCGGCCACCGCCGTCTCCGAACCGAGCACGGCACCCCCGTGCACCTTCTTCACCGTGCCCGAACGCTCCAGCGCGTCCAGGTCCCGGCGGACGGTCATGTCGGAGACCCCCAGCTGTTCGACCAGGTCCGCGACCCGCACGGCACCGCTGCGGCGCACGATCTCGGCGATCAGCGCCTGCCGCTGATGGGCCAGAAGTCCCGTATCCGCCACAGCCCCGCTCCCCTCACCAAGCAAACCGAAAACACCAGAACCGAACAACTACCGAGGATACTCAACCCGAAGGCGCCGTCCCCCCGCACCCACCGGTACCGTTCCCCTCCGTACCCACCGGCATCGTCCCTCCGTACCTGCGGACGGTACCCGGAACCGCGGCCCGGTGCGATCATCCTTCCAGTCCTGGCGCACCAGCGAACGGAGAGACGGATGGGACGCAAGCGCAGCTTACGGTGGAAGGCGGTACTCGCCGCTCTGGCCGCGGTCTGCACGGCGGTGCTCGCCGGCCCGGCACCGGCCTCGGCCGCCGGCACCCCGGTGGTGAAGCCGCTCACCCCGGCCCCGGGCCAGTTCCGGCTGACCGACACCAGTTACGAGGCCGCGACCGACAACCTGTACACCCGGTACCTCAGGAACCACGCGAGCCTGACCGACGTCGTCACGACCGACTACACCACCAACTCCGCCGGACAACCGGACAGTTGGATGAACCTCCGGCAGATGCAGGCCTGTTCGGGCACCGCGACCGCCGGCCTGCCGCCCACCGTCGAGAAGAAGACCGCCTGGTGCTGGTCGAGCGCCCACGCCGACGACACCACGCAGCACTGGTACCCGCAGGGCCTCAGCACCACCGGTACCGCCGACGGCGGCGACGGGGAGATCCAGGGCCGGAGCGTCACCGCTGTCAGCTGGCACTACAAGGCCTACGACGGCGAGCCGGCCGGTGGCTGCAAGAGCGACAACCTGCTCAAGCTCACCCTCATCGACCGGACGACCCGGAAGTACCGCCACGTCCTGCTGGCCGAGCCGACCAGCACCTCCTCCGGCGCCGCCAACTTCACCTTCGTCACCGGCCACGGCGGCGGCATCGTTTGGTACGCCAACTACCTCTACGTGACCGACACCGCCAACGGCATCCGCGTCTTCGACCTCGACAAACTGGCGAAGGTCGACACCTACGGCTCCGGCGTCTCCACGGTGGGCATCGACAACGGCAGGTCGAGCGCCTGCGGCTACCCGTACGTGCTGCCCGAGGTCCACCGCTACTTCCAGCCCAGGAAGGCACCCGACTGCAGCGCCTCCGCGCCGCTCGACCCGGCCTCGCTCTGCTTCTCCTGGCTCTCCCTGGACAAGACCGGCGGCGGCTCCACCTTCAAGCTGGTCACCGGCGAGTGGTACGGCGACACCTACGGCAGCCGGGTCGTCCGCTACCAGCTCAACCCCGCGAGCGCGGCCACCGATCCCGGACTGCTCGCCACCTCCGGCGGACGCTCCCTCGTCCAGGACGCCTACAGCACCGATGGCTACCGGGGCCTCCAGGGCGGCATGACCTGGACCGACGGCCAGGGGCTGGTGAACTTCGCGTTCTCCAAGGGCTGCGGCACCAAGCCCGCCGTCTTCTCCCACACCTGGAGCGGCGACACCCGCCCCGTCACCGGGTGCGGCAGCGGCACCGCCTCGGGCGGCAACTGGGGCGCCGGCTCGCCCCAGGCCCTCAGCTACTGGCCCAAACTGGGCACCACCCAGGTCGACGAACTCTGGGGCCTCACCGAGGGCATCTGCCGGGCCAAGGGCGACCCGCACTTCACCCCGGGGGCGGACGACACCGGCGTCTGCGCCGACTACACCGGCACCACGACGGCCTCGCTGCGCACGGTGTACGCGGTCGGCTTCACCGATCCCCAGGTGCAGGGACTGCACTGACCACCGCCGTTCCGGGCCCGAGCCGTTCCGGGCCCGGGGCGAGCCGTTCCGGGCCCGGAACGGCTCGGGGTGCCCCGGCGCCGTTCACGCCTGGGGGTCCGGTGCGGTGTCGAGCTGCTCGGCGAGGGCGGTCAGGGTGGCGCCGAGCGGGAGGGGGAGGGTGACCTCCGCGTACGCGTCGCCCCGCGTCGCGCCCTGGTTGACGATCGCGACGGGCTTGCCGGTGCGTGCGGCGTGGCGCACGAAGCGCAGGCCCGACATGACGCTGAGGGAAGACCCGAGGACGAGCAGTGCGCGGGCGTCGTCGATCAGGTCGTAGCAGTGCTGGACACGGGGCCGGGGCACGTTCTCGCCGAAGAAGACGACATCGGGCTTGAGGATGCCGCCGCAGGCCGTGCAGGGCGCGACGCGGAAGGAGCCGGCCAGCGCGTCGGGCAGCTCCACGTCCCCGTCCGGGTTGACCCGGGCGCCGGCGGCCGCCGCCGGGCCGTTGAGGTCGTGCAGGCGGCGGTCGAGCTCCTCGCGGGTGCTGGTGCGCCCGCAGCCGAGGCAGACGACCCGGTCGAGCCCGCCGTGCAGCTCGACGGCGTCGACGGTGCCGGCCGCGCGGTGCAGGCCGTCGACGTTCTGGGTGATCACCGCCGACACCCGGCCGGCCCGGCGCAGCCGTTCGACGGCCCGGTGCCCGGCGTTGGGCCGCGCCTCGGCGATCGAGCGCCACCCGGCGTGACTGCGGGCCCAGTACCGGCGCCGGCCCGCCTCGCTGCCGGTGAACTCCTGGTAGGTCATCGGCGTGTGGCGGCGCAGCAGGCCGTTGGCGCCGCGGTAGTCGGGGATGCCCGACTCCGTGGACAGCCCCGCGCCGCTCAGGACGGCGACGCCCCGCGCGGCCAGCAGCCGGCGGACGGCGTCCAGCCCGCGGGCCGGCGACGCGCTCCCGTGGTCGGCCGGCTCTGCGGGGACTCGCTCTGGGGGCATGCAGCCAGCGTAGGACAGCCGCCGTCCGAACGACCGGCCGCCCGCCGCCCGCCCCGTCCGGAGAGGGGCGGGCGGTACGGGCGGGGTCAGCCCGCGGTGGTGCCCAGGGCGGCGACGTCGGCGCGCAGCGCGGGCAGGCCCGCGTACATCGTGCCGCCGGGGCAGTCGGTCGCGAGCCAGTCGCGATGGCCGCTGATCATGTCGACCGGCTTCGTCACGCCGTTGACCGGGTTGACGAAGGTGACGTGGGCCTGCGGGTCGAGGTGGTGCGTGCGGGTGAGCAGGGCGAGCAGGCAGGTCAGCGAGCGGCGGGCCTGCGGGGTGGGGTCCTGGCTGCTGAGGGTGCCGAGCAGGGCGATGCCGAGGTTGCCGGAGTTGAAGCCCGCGGTGTGGAAGGCGGTGACCACGTTGCCGGCGGCGTCGTGCGCCGGGACGCCGTCGTCGCCGGACCAGCGGCCCTCGTAGATCCGGCCGGCCTCGTCGATCAGGAAGTGGTAGCCGATGTCGCCCCAGTCGTTGGTGATCGCGTGGTACTCGTAGATCGCGCGGACGGTCGCCGCCGGGTCGGGGTCGGCGTTCGGCGTGTCGGTGTGGTGGACCGTCAGGGTCTGGAGCGGGTAGTACTTCGCGGGGGAGTTCTCCACGCCGTTCTTGAAGCGCTTGGACTCGTCGGCGCCCCACGCGGCCCGCGAGAGGTACTCGACGCCGGCGAAGGAGGCCGGGGCGGACGCGGCGACGGCCCGCGTGCGGACCGGCCCGTGCACGGTGTCGATCGCGGCGGTGCGGACGTTGCCGGCGCCGTCGGGCAGGCGCAGGTCGTAGCCGGGCGCGCCGCCGGCGGCGACCAGCGCGGTGGCGGTGCCGACGGCGCCCGCACCGGCCGGGCGCTCGGGGCCGTCCGGCCCGCCCGCGCAGCCGGCGGGCAGGGGCTGCCACGCGCCGGGGCCCGCGCCGTCCCGGTGGAGCCGGATGGCCGCGCCGCGCCGGGGGCCGTCCCAGCTGACGCCGACGTACCGGATCGGGAACCCGGCCCGGACGGTCGCGGCCTCCGGTCCCGTCGCCGACTGTGCCCGGGTGGCGGGGGCGCTGACCGTCCGCGCGGCCCGCCCGGAGGCGGGCGAGGGGGCGGTGGCGGGCGAGACGGGGGCGGCGGTCGCGGCGGATGCGGCGGCCGGGGCGACGGCGAGCGCGGCGGCGGTGGCGCCCAGCGCCCCGACGACGGTGCGCCGGGTCACGGCGGGCTGCGGGTTCGGCATGGAGGTCCTGTCCAGGGTGCGTGAAAGGCCGGGAGGGGGCGATGACCTGCTCCGATCCCACGCCCCCGTTGACTGATCATCAGTCAGGCGCGAATGTACCCGACTGATCGTTTCGGCTGGTCAGGCGGTGGACGATCTCCGCACATCCCTGCCCGAAGAGGCACCCGGCCCTCACCGGAACGGCGGCCCCGGGCGGGCCCGCCGCCCGGGGGCCCGCCCCCGCCGCCCCCGGCGGCCGCCGGGGAGAATAAAAAACAACGAGGCCACC
>NZ_JBHJUK010000234.1:6956-9821 GCF_042266225.1 Kitasatospora sp. NPDC056181 | reverse complement strand
CGTGTAGCGGGATCGTTGCGGCGGAGCGGGCCGCCGGCCCGGTGTAACGCCCGCCGGCCCCGGGGCCCAAGTGCCCCGGCCGGCCCGGGCCCCCCCCCGCCCCGGGGCCGGGGCCGTTGCGTCAGTGACCGCCGTGGATGAGCTCGACCGAGAAGGCGTGGTCGGTGGAGACGGACGGGGTCCTGATCTCCGTGACGCCGGTCGCGGGGTCGTGGAACCAGCCGGAGCCGGCCGAGTCGAGTGCGGCGGCCGAGGCCAGGCGGGGGAGCGGGCCGCCCGCGGTGACGACCTGGCGCGGGGCGGGCTGGCCGTGGACGGTGAGGCGGTAGCCGCGGCTCGCCGGCTTGTCGGCGTAACCTCCCACGCTGCCACCGACCTTGATAGTGGTGACGGCGCGGTTCGCGTGGACGTCGACCCGCTGGGTGGCGGAGGCACCCTGGGTGAACTGCCGGGTGGTGCCGTCGTCCTCGTAGAGGGTGTAGGACGAGTCGCCCTGCGGGTAGATGTCGTAGTCGAGCTCGGTGCGGTCCCGGTTCTGCCAGGACAGCGTGCCCTTGGGCCACATCGGTACGATCGAGCCGCCCTTGACGAAGAGCGGCAGGGTGTCGAGCGGGGCCGCGTACCCGTTGAGGGTGGTCGGGCCCTGGTAGGTGCGGCCCGTCCAGTAGTCGGTCCAGGTGCCCTTGGGCAGGTAGATGCCGTCCCGCACCGAGGTGTCGGAGTACACGGGGGCGACGAGGAAGTCAGGTCCGGCGAGGAACTCGTACTTCGCGTCCGGCCCGAGGGCGGCCGGGTCGTCCGGGTACTCCAGGGCGAGCGGGCGCACCGCGCCGATGCCGGTCCGGGTGGCCTCCGCCGACAGCGTGTACATGTACGGCAGCAGCCGTTCCTTCAGCTGCAGGTACTTGCGGTTGACCGAGGTGTAGGGCTCGCCGTCCAGCCAGGGCTGCTGGTCGCGCTGCTCCTTGCCGGTGAGGTCCTTCGCCCAGCCGTCCATGGTCATGATCGCGGGGAGGAAGGCCTTCCACTGCAGGTCGCGGGTGTACATCTTGGGGTCGCGCCGGAAGATGGAGCCGACGTCGCCGGTGTTGTACGCGATGCCGGACATGGTCGCTCCGGCGTAGGTGGGGATCTGCCAGCGGATGTAGTCCCAGGAGAGGCTCTGGTCGCCGCTCCAGAGCACGCCGCAGCGCTGCGCGCCGGCCCAGGAGACGGGGAGCCAGACGAAGCCGCGGGAGTCGCTGTTGTCCTCGATGCCGGCCTTGGCCTGGTCGCAGGCGTTGAGGGCGAAGTCGTACCCGTTGCCGACCCACGCCACGTCGAGCTTGCGCACCCGGACCCCGGCCTTGACCTCCTCGGCCTGGTTGGGCAGGCCGTTCTGCGTCCAGAGGCCGAGCTGGGCGTGGTCCTTGCGCAGGCCGTCGCCGGTCTTGGCGAGGTCCTCGTAGCCGCAGCCGTAGCCGTCGTTGACCAGCATCCAGCCCAGCGGCATCTGGTTCTGCACGTAGCCGTCGGCGATCTTGACCGCGTCCGTGGTGTGCCGTTCGCCGCGGTTGGCGTTGTGCAGGTAGCAGTCGGAGTCGCCCGGTTCGAGGCCGTAGACGGGTGGCATGAAGGGCTTGCCGACCAGGGCGGTGTACTTGCCGATGACCGACTTCACGTCGCCGGTGAAGTAGTAGGCGTCGAGCCGTCGTTCCTGCTGCCCGGTGCGGACCGGCGAGCCGAAGTCGTAGATCCCCGGCGCGAAGGTGTTGCGGAAGACCCCGTAGCCGGCGCTGGAGACGTAGAACGGCTGGGAGTTGTTGTAGCCGCCCTCGTTCCAGTTGGTGCTGTTGGCGACGTGGACGGTCTGGTCGCGGTGCGAGAAGGAGCCGTTCTGTTCGCCGCCGCCGAAGAACTGCTCGTCGGCGCCGCGTTGGAGGCTCTGCCGCAGTCCGCCGGTGCTCCAGCGCAGCGGGGCGTCCTCCTGCCAGAGGGCGGTGCGGTCGTCGGCCCGGTAGAGGCCGAAGCGCAGGGGGTGCTTGTAGACCCGCAGGACCAGGGCGCCCGAGCGGATACCGTAGTAGGTCCCGGCGTCGAACGTGCTGGTGTCGCGCCGGAGTTCGGGCTGCCGGCGGATGATGGTGCTGCCGGCCGGGTCGGTGAGGACGCCGTCCGGGGCGGCCCGCAGGCGCAGTTGGTCGTCGGCCAGGAAGTCGACCTTGGCCTTCAGGGTGCCGGCGGAGATGTCGTAACTGCCCTGGGAGCCGCCGAAGGAGGTGAGGTCACCCGCGTCGGCGGTCTGCGGCAGGTAGGCCCGGCCCGTGTAGGAGTTGTCGTGCACGTCGTAGGGGACGACCAGGACGTGGTAGGTGCCCGAGGCCCGGGGGATGACCGTCGCCTCGGGGTCGGCGGTGCCGGCACTCTGGGCGACCTCCTTGCCGTCGGCGTCGTAGACGTAGAGGTCGAAGTCGTCGGTGGGGGTCTGCCATTGGATGGAGAGCGGGACGCCGCCCTCCGGGTTGTCGTCCCAGTACCCGGCCGGCACGTTGACGGTCAGGTCGAAGCGGTCGCAGACCGCGCCGCCCGGGTCCTGTGCGGCGGGCGGGCAGTCGCCGGCGCCGCCGAGCGTCCCCTTCGCGTAGCGGGGGCTCTGCCAGGTGGTGCTCTGGTGGTCCGTGTCGAGGACGGCGGAGCCGGGGGTGGCGGCCCCGGCGGGGACGGTGGGCCCGGTCAGGGCGGCGACGCTCGTCACGGCTGCGGCGAGGGCGGCCCGGCGGAGGTGGTGTCGAAGCAGGCGCATGGTGCGATCTCCAGTCGACTGAGCAGGGATGTGTTCACTGGGTGCTCGAAACTGCTTGGAAGGCAGGATCCCGGAGCGGCGTT
>NZ_JBHJUK010000234.1:0-6946 GCF_042266225.1 Kitasatospora sp. NPDC056181 | reverse complement strand
AACTGCGAGTTCGGCAGTCTCACCGAGCGGGGTGTCACCTTGAGTGTCCGTACTTGTCCTGCAAGTCCTCGCGGTCGCCCGCCCGAGTGCGCGGCCGCCCGCCGGTGGCCGGGGTCGCCCGTCCGTGGCCGTGGTCGCTCGTCCATGATCGGGATCGCCGTCCGTGGCCGCGGTCGTCCGTGGTCGGGGCGCCGGGGCGCCCCGACCGGCAGCCGCACCGGATGCAGGGGTGGGTGGTGGCTACTTGACGGATCCGGCGGTGAGACCGGAGACCACCTGGCGCTCGATGAAGGCGAACAGCACGACGACCGGCACGATGGCGACGACCGAGCCGGCGAAGAGGTAGTTCCACTGGACGGTGTAGTTGCCGATGAAGCTGTTGATGCCGACGGTCAGCGGCTGGCTGTCGGGCACGGTCGACAGGGTCAGGCCCATCACGAACTCGTTCCAGGCCGAGATGAAGGTGAAGATCACCGCGGTGACGATCCCTGGCATCGCCAGCGGGACGGTGACGCGGCGCAGCGCCCCGAGCCGCCCGAGGCCGTCGATCATGGCGGCCTCCTCCAGTTCGACCGGGATGGAGCCGATGTAGGCGGTGAGGATCCAGATCGCGAAGGCCAGGTTGAAGGCGGCGTTGCAGAGGATCAGCGTCCAGACCGAGTTGAGCATGCCGAGCTGGTAGAACTCCCGGTAGAGGCCGACCAGCAACGAGGTCGGCTGGAACATCTGGGTGACCAGGACGAGCAGCAGGAAGAGCCTGCGGCCGCGGTACCTGATCCGGGCCGTGTAGTACGCGGCGGGCAGGGCGACCAGCAGCGCGAGCAGGGTGGAACCGCCGGCGACCAGCAGGGTCACCCGGAGGTTCCCGCCGAGGGTCGAGTCCCGCCAGACGTCGACGAAGTTGGACCAGGCGAAGTGGGTCGGCAGGTAGGTGGCGTCGCGCAGCTCGTCCGCCGGGCGCAGCGCGGTGACGGCCATCTCCAGGTAGGGGAGCAGGAAGAGCGCCGCCAGCAGCCACGCCACGGCCGCGACGACCAGGGTGCGCGGCCGGATCCGGCGCCCGCCGGTGCGGCCGGCCGGAAGGGCGGGGCGCGTGGCGCCGAGGGTGGGACGCGGGGCGAGCAGGGTCTGCCGGGCCATCAGCTCTCCTCCTCGTTCCAGCGGCTGACCTTGAGGAAGACCAGCACCATCAGCACGACCAGGGCGAAGTTGACCACGGACATGGCCGCCGACTCGCCGATGTCGGTGTTCTTCAGCTGGTACATGAACACGGTGGTGGTGGCCGTGGCGCTGTCCGGGCCGCCCTGGGTCATGCCCCAGATGACGGGGAAGGAGTTGAAGACGTTGATCAGGTTGATCACGACCCCGACCAGGAAGGCCGGGCGCAGCAGCGGCAGGGTGATCCTCAGGTAGGTCTGCCAGGTGCCGGAGCCGTCCACCCTGGCCGCCTCGTACACCTCGCCCGGGACGGTCTGCAGCCCGGCGAGCAGGGTGTAGGTGGTGAACGGGAGGGAGACGAAGACGGCGACGAACATCATCCAGGGCCAGGCGGTCGAGGGGTTGCCGAGCCAGTCCCGGGGGCCGTCGATCAGTCCGAGGTCGGTCATCGCGGTGTTGAGCACGCCGGCGGTCCGGTTGAGCATCCACTTGAAGCCGATGGCGGTCATCAGGACGGATGCGGCCCAGGGGGCGATCAGGGCCCAGCGGGTGAGCCGGCGGCCGGGGAACTGCTGGTTGAACAGCTGGGCGAGGGCCAGCGACAGCAGCATCGTGAGGCCGACGACGGCGACCGTCCAGATCACCGTGCGGACCAGGACGTGGCCGAGGTCGGCCTCGCCGAAGAGCTTGCGGTACTTGTCGAGTCCGGCGGAGCCGCGGACGAAGCCGCTGGTGCTGATCCGCAGGAACGAGGTGCGGACCATCTCGTAGACGGGCCACAGGACCACGGACAGGATCAGCAGGACGGCCGGGGCGATCCAGGGCAGCGGTCCGAGCCGACCGGGGCCGGAGCGTGCCGGTGATGCCCGGCCGGGCCGGCCGGCGGCCTTCGGGGCGGCGGAGTCAAGGGACACGGGTGGTGCCTTCCGGGCGGGTGCGTGCGGTGTGCGGTGTGCATCGGGCGCGGTGCGTCGTGCGTGGTGCACGGGGCGGCGTGCACGGGCGTGGTGCGGAGTGCAGCAGGAGCGGGATGCGGCAAGCGCAGTGCGCACGACGGCGTGCGCGGCGCGGCGTGCCGGTGCCCCGGCGCCGGTGGGGGTCGGCGCCGGGGCGGGCGCGGCTACTTGTTCGACACCGCGTCCTGGGACTTCTTCTGCAGGTCGCCGAGGACCTTGGCCGGGTCGCCGGTGACGGCGGTGCCGATGCTCTTCTTGATCTCGGCGGAGACGGCGTCCCAGCTGGTGTCGCCGAGCGGGTAGAAGGAGGCCTGCGGCAGGAGGGCGAAGAAGGGTTCGAGGTCCTTGTGCTTGCCGCTGGAGGTCATCTCGCGCAGGGTGTCCTGGGTGACCGGCATCAGGTTGTAGGTCTCGTCGAACTTCAGCGTGTTCTCCTTGGAGTACACGAAGTCGAGGAACTTCTTGATCTGGTCCCGGTGGCCGTTCTTCTTGAACGCCATCGTCCAGTCCGCGACGCCGAGGGTGGACTTGAGCGGGCCGGCCTTGCCGGGGATCGGTGCGACCCCGTAGTCGACCTTCCCGTCCTTCGACATCTGGATCAGCGAGGGGTGGCCGTTGACCATGCCGGCCTTGCCCGCGGCGAAGTCGGCGAAGGCGGTCTTGCGGTCGGTGGTCGCGGGGTTGGCGTACGTCAGGCCGGGGTCCAGGAGGTTGGCCTTCAGCCAGCCGAAGGTGTCGATGTTGGCCTGGCTGTTGAGGGTGTAGCCGCCCGCCTTGTCGGTGGGGCCGCCGCCGTTGCCGAGCTCCCACATCATGCTCTCGCCCTGGGCCTCCTCGGGGCCGAGCGGCAGCGCGTACGGGGTGACGCCGGGCACCTTGGCCTTGATCAGCTCGGCGTCGGCGCGCAGCTCGGCCCAGGTCTTCGGCGGCTCGGCGATCCCGGCCTGCGCGAAGACCGTCTTGTTGTAGAAGAAGGCGCGGGCGGAGGAGACGAACGGGATGCCGTACTGGACGCCCCTGACCTGTCCGGCCTCGGCGAAGGAGTCGATGAAGTCGGCCCGGGTGCCGCTCGACAGCACGTCCTCGGCCTTGTAGAGGAGGTCGTCGGCGACCTTGTCGGCGTAGCCGCCGGTCTGCAGGACGTCCGGAATGTTGCCGCTCTGGATCATCGTCTTGACCTGCTTGTCGATGTCGTTCCAGTTCACCACCTGGACGTCGACCTTGATGGCCGGGTTGGCCGCGGTGAACGCGGAGGCGACGTCGTTCCAGTAGGCCTTCGAGCTGTTGGACTCCTTGTCGCCGTAGTCGGCGGCGACCAGCTTGAGGGTCACGTTCCCGTCCGCCGAGGTGCCGTCACCACTGCTGCCGCACGCCGTGAGGGCGAGCGCGGTGACCGCACACACCACCGGGAGACCGAGTACACGTCCGTTCACCGCAGTTACCGCCTTCGTACCGTCGGACCCGCGCCCTGGCCGGGTCCACCGCTGGGATTTCAGAGCCGGAAGCAGTCCTCGGACCGGTCGTCGTGGGAGCGGCCCCGCGGGGAGGCTGCTGCCCGGCGCGCTCGATGCTCATCGATGCTTGAAGATCGCTTATTTCGAGCAGATCCGAAAGCTGCTGTGTCGCCGAAGTATTCACGAGGCGGGCCGACCGGTCCAGGTGCTGTTATCGGACCGTTGTGCTTCGAGCCGGGACCGCCCGGCCGCTCCGGCCCGCGATCCGCCCCTGATATGACGCTCTGTCATCGTTTTTTCGGCGCACCCGGGTTGGGCGGGGCTGCGGTGGCGCCACCGCCGCGGGCCGGGCGTCCGTAATGCACCATCTGCCGCTGTCACATTTTGACTTGTACCTGTTGACTGGTGCTGAAAGTAGCGCCACTCTGGCCATGTTCGAGCACAAGTAAGCACGCGGATGCTCGCTTCCTCCAAGGAGGGCCCACAGATGCGTTCCGTCCCCACCCCCGTCCTGCCGAGGCCCGGCAGCCCCGGCGCCAGACCGGCCGCGGCGCTCGCGGCCCTGCTGCTCGTCGCCTCGCTGTTCGCCGTGCTCGGTCCCGCGGCCACCGCGCGCGCCGCCACCGCGGGCAAGGTCACCGGCGTCAGCCGCTCCGGCGACACCTTCACCGTCACCACCTCGGGCAGGGCGGCAGCCCGGGTCACCGTCGCCAGGGCCGACATCTTCCGGATCTGGCTCTCCCCGGACGGCACGTTCGGCAACGACCCGGCCGGGACCGACCTCGCCGTCAGGACCGGCTTCGGAACCGTCGGCGCCACCCTGACCGACGCCGGCGCGTACTACCGGATCGGCACCCCGGCGATCAGCCTGCGGATCAACAAGTCGCCGCTCACCTTCGCCCTCTACAAGGCCGACAACACCACCCTGGTCTGGGCGGAGTCCAAGCCCACCAGCTGGACCGGCTCGCAGACGACCCAGTACCTCACCCGCGGCGCCGACGAGCAGTTCTACGGCACCGGCCTGCGGCTCGGGGAGTGGGCCCTGCGCGACAAGACGGTCCCGATCTCCGTCACCAACCGGTGGACCGAGAACAGCAACGCCAGCCCCGCGCCGTTCTACATGTCCACCAACGGGTACGGAGTCATGCGCAACACCTGGGCGCCCGGCTCCTACGCCTTCGGCGCGCCGACCGCGCTCACCCACGACGAGAGCCGCTTCGACGCCTGGTACTTCGCCGGCAACTCGCTCAAGGACGTGCTGAACGGCTACACCGACGTCACGGGCAAGCCCTTCCTCGCGCCCGTCTGGGGACTCGAGCTCGGCAACGCCGACTGCTTCAACGCGTCCAACCCCTCCTACACCGGCGACCACGACCGGCTGCGCCACCAGACCACGCCCGACGTGCTCGGCTACGCCGCCGACGCCAGGGCCGCCGACATGCCGTCCGGCTGGTTCCTGCCGAACGACGGCTACGGCTGCGGGTACACCGACCTGCCGGCCACCGCCGCCGGCCTCAAGGCCAAGGGCTTCAACACCGGCCTGTGGACCTCCACCGGACTGGCCGACATCAACTGGGAGGTCGGGACGGCCGGTTCGCGTGCCGTCAAGACCGACGTGGCATGGATCGGCGGCGGCTACAAGAGCGCGTTCACGGGCGTCAACCAGGCGGTCGCCGGCATCGAGGACAACGCCGACGCGCGGCGCTTCGTCTGGACGGTCGACGGCTGGGCCGGCACCCAGCGCAACGCCGTCGTCTGGACCGGCGACACCAGCGGCACCTGGGACGCCATGCGCTGGCACGTCCCCGCGATCACCGGCGCGGGCCTGTCCGCCCTCAACTACGCCTCCGGCGACGTCGACGGCATCTACGGCGGCAGCCCGCAGACCTACGCCCGCGACCTCCAGTGGAAGGCCTTCACCCCGGCGTTCATGACCATGTCCGGCTGGGGCGCCGCCAACCCGTCGGCGGGCTACGAGGACAAGCAGCCCTGGCGGTTCGCCGAACCGTACGCGTCGATCAACCGCAAGTACCTCCAGCTGAAGATGCGGCTGATGCCGTACCTCTACACGATGAGCAAGGTCGCCAACGACACCGGCGTGCCCTCCACCCGCGCGATGGTGCTGGAGTACCCGGACGACCCGGTCGCGCGCGGGAACCTGACGAGCGGTCAGTTCATGGCCGGGGACTCCTTCCTGGTCGCCCCGGTCGTCTCCGACACCTCGACCAGGGACGGCATCTACCTGCCCGCCGGCAGCTGGACCGACTACTGGACCGGAAAGGTCTACAACGGCCCGGGCTGGCTCAACGGATACTCCGCGCCGCTCGACACCCTCCCGCTGTTCGTCAAGGCGGGCGGCGTCGTGCCGATGTGGCCGCAGATGAACTACACCGGCGAGAAGCCCGTCTCCACGCTCACCTACGACGTCTACCCGCGCGGAAACTCCTCGTTCAACCTCTACGAGGACGACGGCACCACCCGCGCCTACCAGTCCGGGGCCTTCGCCCGCCAACAGGTCGACGTCACCGCACCGGCCTCCGGCACCGGCGACGTCACCCTCGCGGTCGGCGCCGCCACCGGCAGCTACAGCGGCAAACCCGCCTCGCGCGGCTACGAGTTCACCGTCCACACCGCCGGGGCGCCCACGTCCGTCAAGGTCGGCGCTGGCACGCTCACCGCACTGGGCAGCAAGGCCGCGTACGACGCCGCGAGCACCGGCTGGTACTTCGACCCGGCGGACCGGGCGGGGGTGCTCTGGATCAAGACCGGCGGTGCCGCCGGCGCGTTCACCGTCACCGCCGCCGGCATCACCGTGCCCACCGGCACCCCGGTGGCGGCGAGCGGCCCGATCGCGCAGGCCGGCTGGAAGCCGGCGTACGCCGACAGCCAGGAGAGCGCCGGCGAGAACGGCTCCGCCGCCAACGCCTTCGACGGCAACGGCGGCACCATCTGGCACACCGGCTGGAGCAACGGCGCGGCCCCGCTGCCGCACGAGATCCAGATCGACCTCGGCGCCCGGTACGACGTCGACTCGATGACCTACCTGCCCCGGCAGGACGGCGGCGTCAACGGCCGGATCGGCCGGTACGAGATCTACGTCTCGGACTCCACCGCCTCCTGGGGCACCCCCGTGGCCACCGGCACCTTCGCGGACACCGCGAGCGCCAAGACGGTCGGCTTCACCGCCAGACCGGGCCGGTACCTGCGCCTGCGGGCGCTCGGCGAGGCCGGCGACCGGGGCCCGTGGACCAGCGCTGCGGAGATCACCGCCACCGGCCGGCCTTCGCCGTAGCCGGGCAGGAAGAGGAGCCGAGCAGGAGCCGGGAGGAGAAGTCGGGGGAAAAACGGAGGGGCCCGCACCGCGCGTGTGCGCGGTGC
>NZ_JBHJUK010000233.1:0-9907 GCF_042266225.1 Kitasatospora sp. NPDC056181 | reverse complement strand
GCCCCGGCCGCCCCCGCCGGACAGGGCTCCGCCGCCGACGGCTCCGCCGCGGGCGCCCCCGGTCGCGCGGCCCGGCGGGCCCGCCGGCCGCTGCTGGGCGGCCTGCTGGCCCGCCTGGCCCTGCGCACCCCGGCGGCCCGGCTGGTGCGCGGCCGTCACGCCCGCTACCTGCACGAACTCACCCGCGCCTTCGAGCAGCGCCGGTGGGAGGACGCCCTGCGCGACGCCGTCCGGCTCGCCGGGGCCAAGGCGGCCGACCAGCGGCCCTGGCTCTCCCTCGGCCTGCCCCGCCGCTACGCGGGCGAGCTGCGCGCGACCCCGCAGGCCGGCGGCGCGGGCGGCGCCTCCCCGCTCTCCGGTCCCACCGTGCACCAGCACCTCTCCGCTCTCTACCGCCGAGCCGCCGAGGAGCTGGAACGCGACGGCCGGGTCGACGAGGCGGCGTTCGTCCTCGCCGACCTGCTGAACGCACCGGCCGAGGCGGTCGCCGTGCTGATCCGCCACGACCGCACCGCCCAGGCCGCCGAACTCGCCGAGGGCCGGGACCTGGACGCCCACCTGGTGGTCCGGCTCTGGTGGCGGGCCGGCGAGCGCGAGCGCGCCGTCCGGATCGCGCACCGCCGTGGTGCCTTCGCCACCGCCGTCGAACGCCTCTCCGCCACCCACCCGCAGGCCGCCCGCGAACTGCGCGCCGCCTGGGCCGCGCACTGCCGGGACGCCGGCGACCGCCTCGGCGCCGTCGAGGCCGCCTGGCCCGACGAGTCGCTGCGGCCCTCGGTCGCGGCCGACCTGCGCGACGCCGTCGCCCTCGGTGGCCCGGCCCGGGGCCGGGCACTGCCCTACCTGCTGGCGCTCGGCGCGGGGGAGTCCACCCGGGCGCTCGCGCTGGCGGTCCTCGACACCGACGGCGACCCGCGCTCCACCGGGCGCTCGGCGCTCGCCGCGGCCCTGGCGGACCTTCCGGCCGCCGACCCGGCCGCCGACCGCGAACTCGCCACCGCCGCCGCCCGGGCGGTCGTGCGGGACGGCGGCTTCGGCGGCGCCCAGGCCGGCCGGGCCGAGAGCGTCCTCGCCAAGCGGCTGTTGGAACGCGCCGACCCGCTGGCCGCCGCCGACCTGCCCGGTCCGCGGCGCGACACCCGCCCCGCCGGCGCCGCGCCCACGCACACCGCCGCCGACCGGCCCGGCACACTGCCGGTGCTCGACGCGGCACTGCTCGGATCGGGTGCCGTGCTGGTCGCCTGCGGCCAGGCGGGCGTACGGCTGCTCACCGCCGACGGCCGTACCAAGGCGCGCTGGGACGTGCCCGCCGACGAGCTCGTCCTCGCCGACCACGGCGGCAGCGCGCTCCTCGTGGCCGGCTACGGCGCGACGCGCGAGATCGCCCGGCTCGACCTCGCCACCCGCGTCGTCCGGCCCTGGACCACCCTGCGGGTGCGGCAGCTCGCCCGGTCCTTCGACGGCCGCCACCTGGTCACCGTGGACGAGGACGGCATCGCCGTGCTGGACACCCTCGCCCCCCGCCCCACCGTGGTCTGGCGCGAACTCGGCAACGGCCAGCGGCCGGTGGGCCGGATCTCCCGGACGGCGACCAGCTGCGCGGCCGTCGTCGTCTCGAACCTGCCCGACGGCTCGCCGCTCACCGAGCTGTGGCGCTGGGACCAGCCCGGATGGGAACTGCGCGCCCGGCTCCGGCTGGACCGCACGGCCGGGGACCCCGGCGAGTCGGCGGTGGTCGCCGGCGGCGGCCTGCTCACCGCGCACCGGCAGTTGCAGCCGGACCGGACCACGCTCTCCTGGACCACCGACACGGCCGGGGGCGTCACCGAACTGACCGTCGAGGGCCTCGCACCGCACGCGCCCACCGTCGACGGCGATCACTGGGCGCTCACCGTGCCGCTCGCGGACGGCACCGGCGCCCTCGTCCGCACCGGCACCGGCCCGGACGCCGCGCCCGCCGCCACCGTCGTCTTCCCGCAGGCGGACCCGCCGTACACGGGCCTGCGCGGGCACGCCGGCGCGGTGACCCACTGGCACCGCTCCGGCCGGGTCCTCGCCACCTCGGCGGACGGCGCCACCCTCCTCGCCAACCTGCGGGTCACCACGGACTGAGACCGTGCGTGAGCTCGGCCGGAGCCCGAGCCGGAGCCGGAGCCGAAGCCGGAGCCGGAGTCCGAGCCGGAGCCCGAGCCCGAGCCCGAGCCAGGGCGGCAGCCGGAGCGGTCCGCGGGCCTCAGGTGAGCGGTCGGGGGCGGGCGCCCGCCCGACCTGACGGACGATCGGCGGGCGTTGGCGGGCGTTGGCGGGTGTTGGTGGGCGGCGACGTACGTCGGCGGGGTCGTGCCCGGAGGTTCCCCGCCCTCAGCGCTTGAGGTAGGCCAGGACCGCCAGCACGCGGCGGTTGTCGTCGGCGGACGCCTCGATCCGCAGCTTGGCGAAGATGGCGGCGGTGTGCTTGGCGACGGCGCTCTCGCTGATGTGCAGGGTGCTCATGATGGCGGCGTTCGACCGGCCCTCGGCCATCAGCTCCAGCACCTGGTGCTCGCGCGGGGTCAGCTGGGAGGTGTTCCCCCGGGCGTCGCTGCGGGCCAGGAGCTTGGCGATGACCTGCGGGTCCATCACCGTGCCGCCGGCCGCGACGGTGCGGACGGCGTCGATGAACTGGGCGGTGTGCGTGACGCGGTCCTTGAGCAGGTAGCCGATGGCGCCCTCGCCCCCGGCCAGCAGCTCGTGGGCGTAGAGCTGGTCCACGTACTGGGAGAGGATCAGGACGGGCAGGCCCGGCCGGGCGCGGCGGGCTTCGAGGGTGGCCTGGAGGCCCTCGTCGGTGAAGGTCGGCGGAAGGCGGATGTCGACCACGGCGACGTCCGGCTCCTCCTCGCGCAGCGCGCGCAGCAGGGCCGGGCTGTTGTCGACGGCCGCGACCACCTCGCAGCCGTGCTCCTGGAGGGTCCGTATCAGCCCGTCGCGGAGGAGGAAGAGGTCTTCGGCAATGACGACGCGCACGGTATCTCCAGGGTCACGGTGGTCGGTCCGCCCTGCGGGCTGTGCAGGGTGAGGCTCCCGTCGAAGGTACTGAGCCTGCGCCGCACACCGTAGAGTCCGCTCCCCCGGGAGGGGTCCGCGCCGCCGCCGCCGTCGTCGGTGACGGTGACCCGCAGCACGGTGTCCGCGTGCGCCAGGCGGATCCGCACCTCGCGGGCGCCGGAGTGCTTGGCCGCGTTCGCGAGGAGTTCGCCGACCGCGAAGTAGGCGGCGGACTCGACGGGTGCGGGCAGCCGCCCCGGCAACCGGACCTCGACGTCGACGTCGAGGAAGCTGTCGAGCGCCAGTGACCGGACGGCGTCGCCGAGACCGCGGTCGGCGAGGACGGGAGGGTGGATGCCGTGGACGAGGTCCCGGAGGTCCTGGAGCGCCCGCTCCGAGGTGCTCCGGACCACGAGCAGCAGCTCGCGGGCGGTCTGCGGATCGGTGTCGAGGAGCCGGGTCGCCTTGTCCAGGGTCATGCCCAGGGCGACCAGCCTGGCCTGCGCCCCGTCGTGCAGGTCCCGTTCGATGCGCCGGAGTTCGGCCGCCTGGGTGTCCAGTGCGTCGGCGCGGGTGTCGGCCAGGTGCTCGATGCGGCGGACCAGCTCGGTGGAGTGGGGCGCGGCGAGCGTGCGCCGGCTCCACCGGGCGTGCAGATCCAGCACCCGGGGCGCGAGACGCAGCCCCGCCGCGACGAACACGAGGCCGAGGACGGCGGCGGCGAGCATGGTGGCGGTGGACTCGACGGGGATGAAGGCGTACCAGTTGCCGTCGCCGACGAGCCGCCAGATGAACGGCTGCACCAGTGCGCCGAACGCCCCGTACTCGATGAGCGCCAGCGGCACCGCGACCAGCACCCCGCCGGCCCACGGTTCCAGCCACGCCCATCTGAGGTCGTGCCAGAAGCCCTCGTCGCCGAGGACGGCGGCCGCCCGCCGCCGGCGGCTCCCGGAGCCGTCGACGGCGAGCGGTTCGGGCGGGCTGATCCGGGTGCCGGTCCAGCGGGCGGTCCAGGAGCGGTACCGGTCCGAGAGCCGGCGCAGCGCCGCCGCGGCGGGCGGCAGCAGGGGGAACCCCACCCCGACCGGCAGCAGGAGCAACGTGCACACCACCAGCCCGCCGACCGCGGTCACCGCGAAGCCGGCGAGTGACAGCAGCTGGCACCGCCCGACGGCGGCCCAGCCGCCCGCGGCCCGGCCTCCGGCCCCCCGGGCCGCGACCGTGGCGTCCGCCCGCTGTGCTCCGCGCGCCGCCCGGGCCGCGGCACCCCCTGCTGCCGTGCCCTGTCGCGCTGCCGTGCCTGGCCGCTTCACCCTGCCCACCGGCTCTGCGTGCCCACGCGATCTGCCGTGCCCACCCGCTCTGTCCTGCCCACCCGTTGTTCCCCCGTCAGCGCGCGCCGTGCTCCGCCGCGGTCACGAGCCTAGTGCCGGGCGCCCGCACCACCCACGGCAGCGCCGCCACCAGGCACGCGCCGCCGAACAGCACCATCGGCAGCACCGCGCCGGAGTCGTCGTCCAGGAACAGGAGCATCCCCAGGTTCACCAGGGTGTGGAAGCCACCGGCGAGCAGCAGCCGATTGGAGCGGACGTGCTCCAGACCGAGGCCGAGCACGACGGACATCGCGACGGTCGCCAGCAGGAAGCCGGCCGCGTACGCCGGGGCGTGGGTGAGGACCTGCACGTGCCAGAAGCCCCACACCAGGCCGACCAGGGCCGACGCGGCGACCGGGCCGAACCTGCTCCGCACCATGGGCTGGAGCAGGCATCGCCAGCCGATCTCCTCTCCGCACGCGCCGACCAGTTGGGCCACCACGACGAGTGCGAAGGGGTGTGCCAGGGTGCGCGGATCCGTGAACCGGCCGGCTCCCTCCAGCAGGGCGTACGTGCCCGCGGCGAGCGCGATGATCAGCGGCGCCGAGAGCAGCACCCGGACTTCCCGGCCCACCTGGCCCGCGCGGCCCACCTGGCCCGCGCGGCCCACCTGGCCCGCGCGGCCCGTCCGGCCCTTCCCGGCCCGGGCGGTGTCCGGCGTCCGGCGTCGGGGCAGCGCCCCGGCGAGACGCTGCCGGATGCGCGAGGGCCAGAGCAGCGCCACCACCAACACCCCTGCGGCGGGACCGAACTGGGTCAACTGGACGACCTCCGGCGGAATCCCCGTCGCGGGCTGCACCGCCCCCAACGCCCCCGCCGCGACGAACGCCACGGTGAGGAACACCGCCGTCTCCGCCTTCCATGCCCGCATGATCTCCAGCCTCCTGCTCGTGCGGTCCGTCTCTGTCGACGTCGACTCTTCCGGTCCGCGTCGCCGGGGCCATTGCGTGTAGCTGCCCAACGGGGGGTGTATCCAGGTGCACCCCCCGGGCGGCGTCGGGCCTTTCCGGGTCCATTTGGGGACATGTAGTATCCCGGTTATGTTGATGGGTGAGGGTGTGGAGTGGGGCCTGCACTGCTGCCTGGCGTTGGCCTGGCTCGACGACCAGGCGCCGATCCCGACGGGCCGGCTGGCGGAGATCTTCGAGCTGCCGCCGGTGTACCTGAAGAAGCGTCTGCAGCCGCTGGTGCGGGCCGGTGTGCTGACCTCCGTGCCGGGCGCGCGCGGCGGGTACCGGCTGGCGCGCGCACCCGAGGACGTCACGTTGATGGACGTGGTGGCCGCCGTCGAGGGGACGACGGAGGCGTTCCGCTGCACCGAGATCCGCCGCAGGGGAGCGGGTGTCGAGGCGGCGGCGGGCGAGTTCGCGCGCCCGTGCGGGATCGCGGGCGCGATGCGGCGGGCCGAACTGGCGTGGCGCCGCGAGCTGGCCTCGCAGACCCTCGCCGACCTGCTGGCGGCCAGCCCCGCGGGTGCGCCCGGGCGTGTCCGGCGCTTCCACGAGCGGCTGGGTGGGGGTGGCTGACCGGCCGTCATGCCGTGGGCGGGACAGCCCGCATGCCACGCCGGCCCCCATGGCCCGCGGACCGGAGCGGCCCGCATCCCGGTCCGCCCGCCGTAGCCCGCCCGCCCGTCCGTCCGTTGTACCCAGCCCGGCCGCCCGGTCGGGCTCTTTGCGAAGGAGAATCGGGACATTGCATATCTCGTTAAGGCGGGAGTCGCCCGCTGCCACTACCCCTGCCCCTGCCACGACCGGCCCGACCCCGTCCCGGACCGGCGTCGTCCCCGTCCTGGCCCTGGGCACCTTTGCCGTGGGCACGGACGCGTTCGTGGTCGCGGGGTTCCTGCCCGACCTGGCCGGGGACCTCGGCGTGTCGACGGCGGCCGCGGGCCAGGCCGTCACCGCCTTCGCGGCGGCGTACGCCCTGCTCTCCCCGGTGCTGGCGACCCTCACCGCCCGGGTGCCACGCCGGACCCTGCTCGTCGCTGCGCTCACCGGGCTCGGCGTGGCCAACCTCGCCACGGCGCTCGCCCCGACCTTCGCCGCGCTGATCGTCGCGCGGGTGGCCGCAGCCGGCTCCGCGGCGGCGTTCACCCCCAACGCGGGAGCGGTCGCCGCCTTCCTGACCGGCCCCGAACGGCGGGCCAGGGCCCTGGCCGTGGTGGTGGGCGGGCTGACCGTCGCGACCGCACTCGGCGTCCCGCTGGGGGACGTGGCCGGCGAACTGACGGGGTGGCGCTGGGCGCTGGCCGCGGTCGCGGCGCTCGCGCTGCTCACCGCGGCGGTGCTCGCCCTCCTGCTGCCCGCGTTGCCGGGCAACCCTGCGGTGCCACTGCGGGAACGCCTCGCGGTGTTGCGTCGTCCGGCCGTGCGCGCCGTCCTGCCCCTGACCGTGCTCGGCATGACGGCGGCCTACACGGTGTACGCGTACAGCGTTCCGGTGCTCGCGGCGGTCGGCATCGGGGAGTCCGACACGGCGTGGCCGCTCTCGCTCTACGGGCTCGGCGCGGTGCTCGGCAATCTCGCCTCGGGGTACGCCACCGACCGCTTCGGCCCGGTTCGGGTGCTGTCGACGGGCTACCTCGTGCTGGCCGCCGGGCTCGGGGGGCTCGGCCTGCTGGCGGCCTACGGGACACGCGCGCCCGCTCTCGTGGGGTTGCTCGCGGTGGCCTGGGGGGCGGGCAGCTGGTGCCAGACCCCGCCGCAGCAGCACCGGTTGATCGCCGCGGCACCGCAGGAGGCGCCGCTGGTCGTCGCCCTGAACTCCTCCGCTGTCTATGCCGGTATCGGGTCCGGCACCGTGCTCGGCGGGCTGACGGCCCACGCCGGGGCCGCCACGATGTACGCCACCGCCGCGGCGCTCGCCGCCGTCGCCGCGGCCTGCCTGCTCGCCACCGTCGGCCGCACGCGTTGAGGGCTGGCCCGTGGGCTCACCGGACGCGCTGAGGGCTGGCCCGTGGGCTCGCCGGACGCGCTGGGGCCAAGGCCGGTGAGCCTGGCGGGCGCGTTGAGGCCCGGCCGGTGAGCCCGGTGACTCCTTCCCGGGACTTCTTCCGTCGGCTTGTCACACTTCCGCGATCCGCTCCGTCGAAGGGATGACAGCACGAGCGAACACCGAGAGAAGGACACCACCGTGAACGACGCCCGTATGGCCAACCCCGCCGTCGTCATCCCCGAGGCGATGCCCGCGATCCTGGGCGTGCTCAAGGCCGCGAAGAAGGGGGGCGTGCCCGAGTCGACCCTCGAACTCGTCCACCTGCGCGCCAGCCAGATCAACGGTTGCAGCTACTGCGTCGTCGGCGGCGTGGCGAGCGCGAAGAAGAACGGCGAGACCGACGAGCGCCTGCACGCCGTCGCCGCCTGGCGGGAGGCGCCGTACTTCACCGACGCCGAGCGGGCGGCCCTGGAGCTGGCCGAGCACGTCACCCGTCTCGCCGACCGGGCCGTCGTGCCGGACGTCGTCTGGGACGCGGCGGCCGCGTACTTCGATGAGAAGCAGTTGGCCTCGCTGGTCCTCTGGATCAGCCTGACCAACTTCTTCAACCGTCTGAACGCCACCACCCGC
This sequence comes from Kitasatospora sp. NPDC056181, assembly GCF_042266225.1. Classification (NCBI taxonomy): domain Bacteria; kingdom Bacillati; phylum Actinomycetota; class Actinomycetes; order Kitasatosporales; family Streptomycetaceae; genus Kitasatospora; species Kitasatospora sp. NPDC056181. Next base: position 1,940 of record NZ_JBHJUK010000233.1, on the reverse strand, counting down.
CAGCCCGCCGGCGCGACCTGGTGACACCCGGGCCGTCGCTGTGACCCGCGCCCGGTGCCGGGCGGCTCCGCGTCGCCCGGTACTCGGCCGTGTGGCGGTGGGCGGGTGGTGGTGGGGCCGGGCAGCGGGCTACCGGACCGGGCCGCGCTCGTCGACGAGGACGGTGGGTTCGGTCAGGAACAGGCCGGGGCCGGCCGGGCCGTAGGCGACGTTGAAGGTGTCCAGCCAGTAGGACCAGTCCCGTATGCCCGCCGCGCTGGAGAAGCGGTAGTTGAGCTGCCATCGGACCCACTGCCCGGGTGCGAGCCGCACGGCCGGCGGGCGCCGCACGCGCGGCGGAAGGCCGTACAACGGCTCCACCGGGGGCAGTACCCGCAACCGGCCGTCGGCCTCGCGCAGCCCGAGGGCGCCGGGCGGGAGGACCTCCCAGCGTTCCCGCGGTGCGAAGCCGTCCGCCTCGGCCATGCTCACCACGTGCACCAGGTGTACCGGGCGTCCTGGGCGTACCGGGTGCATCGACGGCACTGGCGGTACCGCCAGCACCGACTGCGAAGGCGCGAACGGCGTCGAGGGTTGCGGCGGCACCGCGAAGCCGGCCGCCGCGGCATTCCGGCGGGCCGCCGCCGGCCCACCCCGCGACCGCTTCGTCCAGGACGTCCTCACCCACTGGACCGTGATCCCTGCGCCCCGCCCGGTCCCTGCGCCCCGCCCGGTCCCTGCGCCCCGTCCGGTCCCCGTGCCCCGCCCAGTGCCCGTGTCGCGCTCGGCGCCCTCGGGGTGTCGGGCCGTCACGCGGTCGCCACCGGAACGCCGTCCGGGCGGCCCGCGAGCAGGGCGGCGAGGTGGTCCGCGCAGCGGAGGGCGGCGGTGGCCATCGCGCTCCGCGTCATCCCGGCGACGTGCGGGGTGAGCAGCGCGTTCGGCAGGCCGGCGAGGGGTGAGGCGAAGGCCGCGTGCTCGTGCTCGAACGTGTCGACGGCGGCGGCCGCGAGCGGGTGGGCGGGGTCGCGGAGGGCGTCGGCCAGGGCCTGCTCGTCGACGATGCCGCCGCGGGCGGTGTTGAGCAGGACCGAGCCGGGCCGCATCAGTTCCAGCTCCGCCCGGCCGATCAGTCCGCGGGTCTGCGGGGTGAGCGGCAGGTGCAGGGAGACGACGTCGCTGCCGGCCAGGAGCGTACGGAGGGAGTCGGCGGCGCGCACCGGGGCCCCGGCCGGGCGGCGGGAGAACGCCTGGACGTCCATGCCGAGGGCCCCGGCCCGCGTGGCCAGGGCCAGACCGGTCCGGCCCAGGCCGACGATGCCGAGGGTGAGCTCGGAGAGCTCCACCGCCGGCGTCACCGGTGTGCGCCAACTTCCCCGGTGCGCGGCCTCGTTGTGGGCGGGCAGGTCGCGGGTCAGGGCGAGGAGCTGGGCCAGGGCGAACTCGGCGACCGCGTTCGCGTTGGATCCCGGTGTGTGGGTGACGGCGACGCCGTGCCGGGTGGCGGCCGCGAGGTCGACGTGGTCGGTGCCGGCCCCGGCCCGCCCGATCGCCCGGAGTCGGCGGGCGAGACGGGGGTCGGTCGCCGTCGCCAGGAAGGCGGCGCGCATCGGCACCCCGCCACGGGACTTGACGGCGTCGTACCCGAGGCCGCCCCGGACGGTCGCGGCGAGCAGTGCCGACTCGTCGAAGGCGTCGAAGTCGGCGAACTCGACCCGGGCGGCCCAGGCGGCCCGCGCCGCGGCGCTGTCGGCCACCCGCCGGAGGTTGAGGGTGACGGCGAGCCCGTGGCCGAGCAGCCGCGCCAGCTCCCGGTCGAGCAGCCCGCCGGGGGCCGCGTCCAGCAGCACGTTCTGGGGCTGACGCACGGTGTCTCCTTGCGTGGGTGACGGTGCGTCGCGCCATCCGTCGCGACGCTGTGTACGGGCCGGAGTGGCACCCGGGGCCGCCCACTCTATGAT
>NZ_JBHJUK010000232.1:0-9930 GCF_042266225.1 Kitasatospora sp. NPDC056181 | reverse complement strand
GACCTCGCCGACGCCTGGCTGCGCTACTGCCCGCCCATCCCCGAAACGTCCGCTACCCCCGCTACTCCCGCTACCGCCCAGGTCAGGGCCCTCTTTCCGGTAGCGGAACCGGTAGCGGTAGCGGCTACCAACCCGGCCCCCGCCACCGAACACCCGGCCGACCTCACCACCGTCGGCTGACCCGCCCAATCCGCTACCGCTACCCCATCCGCTACCACCACGCCCCCTCTGACCAGCCCGGTAGCGGAGTAGCGGCGGTAGCGGCACTCAGAGATGAAGGCGGGTGAGGCCGTCTCTCCCGCCTTCATCAACTCAGGCCGCGCCTCATTGCGCGCGGCCCACTCATCAAAGGAGCTGTGCACCTTGTCCGACACCAAGCTGACGCTCGACCAGGTTGCCGAGCTGATCGAACGCGTACGGATCGCCGGTTCGGCTAGGCAGCCCCACGGATCGGGCCTGGTAAACGGAGGCTGGTACTCGACCGAGGACGTCGCCGCACTCATCGGCGTCGACCCCTCGACCCTCAGGCGCTGGCGCACCTCGAAGCCCATGCAGGGCCCGCCGTTCGTCCGTCTGACCTCTCGCATCACCGTCTACAGCGTCCCCGACGTCCAGTCCTGGCTGGAGTCGCGCCGCATCGTCCCCGGAGAAGCCGCCTGATGCCCCAGCAGAACCCGCCGATCGGCGTGAAGTTGTCGACCGACATCGAGCACCGCCCCGAGTACCCGAAGCCCTACCGGGGACGGGTGCGGTGGTTCGACCCCGTGACGGGCGGCCGGCTGTCGCGCTCGGAGATGTCCGAGACGATCGAGGAGGCCGAGGCCTGGATCTCCGGGATGGAGCGGCTGGCCAGCCGCGGCGTGACCCCGGCGACCGCGACCATGCCGCTCGCCGAGTACGGGGAGTCGGTGATGGAACTGGCGCTGCGCGGGCTGGAGTCCAAGACGCTCGACCCGTACCGCGCCGGCTGGCGCCTGCGGATCGTCCCGACGATCGGCCATCTGCCCCTGCGTGCCGTCACGAACGGCGTGATCGACCGCGCCGTGTACGCGTGGATCGCCGACGAGCACGGCCGGTCCACCGTGAAGAACACCCTCGCCATGCTGGTCCGAGTCATGGAGCAGGCCGTCCGGGACGGCGTCATCGACGCCAACCCGGCCAAGGTGAGCGGCTGGCAGCGGGAGTATCAGCGCGCCGAGGACGAACTAGACGACCCCCGTGCCCTGGCCCTGCCGGACTGGGACACCCTGGACAGGCTCGCCACCAGCCTGGTCCTGCGCTCGCACGGGGAGTTCGGCGGCTGGGGCGACGTGGTGCGCTTCGCGGCGTGCACGGCGGCCCGCATCGGCGAGGTCTCCGGCGTGCGACGCAAGGACATCGACCGCAAGCGCTGGACGTGGGACCTGTGCAGGCAGACCACGACCGCGCCCGGCGGCCTGGTGGACAAGGGGACCAAGGGGAAGCGGCGCCGGACGGTGCCGCTGATCCCGGAGATCCGCGACCTGGTGGCCTGGCGCCTGGACGTGATCGACCAGGACCCGATGGCTCGGCTGTTCACCGGGCCGCGGGGCGGGCGGATCACCACCGCCGTCCTGCGGGACGCGACGCACTGGGACGAGGTGGTGGTCGCGCTCGGCTTCGAGCACCTGCGCCGGCACGACCTCCGGCACACCGGGCTGACGTGGATGGCCGACGCCGGGGTGCCGCTGCACGTGCTGCGGAAGATCGCCGGACACGGATCGCTCACGACCACGCAGCGGTACCTGCACCCGGACCGGCGCTCGATCGAGCTGGCCGGCGAGGCGCTGAGCGCGCACCTGAGCGGGCCCCGCGAGGCCCCTGGTCCCGAAGTGGTCCCGCCGGACTCCCCCGGCCGCCACCTGCGGCTCGTGCGCTGACCCACCCTCGGAAACGGCAAAAGCCCCGCTGGCCTGGACCTTCGTCCAGTCAGCGGGGCTCCGACATCACTGTCGGGACGACAGGATTTGAACCTGCGACCCCTTGACCCCCAGTCAAGTGCGCTACCAAGCTGCGCCACGTCCCGTGGTCTCGGCGCCCCGGCGGAGCCTGGGGGGCTCTGCTGTGGGCTTCTCGACCTTGTCCCCGGTGTCCCGGCGACGTGGAAAACAATACAGCACGTCGGGGGGTGCTCGCTGCCAGGTTTGGTTCGGGCGCGAGGTCAGGGGGTCGGGTGGCGGGCGTCGTAGCGGAGGAAGGCGGGTCGGCGGGCGGCGAGGAGGAGGATGGCGGCGAGGCAGGCGAGGCCGCCGCTGACGACGGAGACAGCGGGGCTGGTGAGGGAGGCGACGGCGCCGGACTCGAAGTCGCCGAGGCGGGGGCCGCCGGCGACGACCACGATGAAGATGCCCTGGAGGCGGCCGCGCATCTCGTCGGGGGCAGCGACCTGCATCATCGTGTTGCGGAAGATCATGCTGACGGTGTCGGCGCAGCCGGCGACGGCGAGGAACAGGAGGCCGAGCCAGAGGTTGCGGGCGAGGCCGAAAGCGGCGATGGCGAGGCCCCAGGCCGCGACGGAGGCGAGGACGGCGACGCCCTGGCGGTTGACGCGGCCGACCCAGCCGGAGAAGAGGGCGCCGACAAGGGCGCCGACGGCGGGGGCGGAGACCAGGAGGCCGACGGTACGGGCGTCGCCGCCGTAGAAGGTGACCGCGATGGCGGGAAAGAGGGCACGCGGCATGCCGAAGATCATGGCGGCCAGGTCGGCGAGGAAGCTGGTGCGCAGGTTGGGCTGCTCGCGCAGGAAGCGCAGGCCGTCGAGGACGGAGGCGCGGCCCTTGCGTTCGCCGAGCGGGCGCATGGCGGGCAGGCGCCACATCGCGTAGAGGGTGGCGGTGAAGGCGACGGTGTCGACCAGGTACGCGGCCTGGGCTCCGTAGGCGCCGATGAGGACGCCGCCGAGCATGGGGCCGACGGTGAGGCCGAGGTTCATGCTGACGGTGTTCAGGGCGTTGGCGGCGGGGAGCTGGTGGCTCGGGACGAGGCGCGGGATCATCGCCGAGCGGGCGGGCGAGCTGAGCGCGAAGAAGCCGGCCTGGACCGCGACGGCGGCGTAGAGGACGGCGACGAGGCCGAGCCCGGCGAGCGCCTGGGCGGCCAGGACCGCGGAGACGGCGGCGAGGCCGGCGGAGCCGATCAGTCCGAGCCGTCGGCGGTCCACGGTGTCGGCGATGGCGCCGCCGTAGAGACCGAAGGCGATCAGCGGGAAGAGGGAGAACAGCCCGACCAGGCCGGTGGCGAAGGTGGAGCCGGTCAGGTCGTAGACCTGGACGGAGACGGCGACGGCCGTCATCTGCTGGCCGACCGACGAGACGGCCTGGCCGAACCAGACGCGCCGGTAGTCGGCGTTGTCGCGCAGCGGGCTGAGGTCGGCGAACGCCCCGCGAGCGGCGCGGCGGTACCACGGCGGTACAGGGGCGTCCGGCCCGGCGTCGGTCACAGGAGGCCGGGACGAGACAGGCTGGGTGCCGGCTGGCGCGGGGCCGCTACCGGCTGGGACAGGCCCGGCGTCGGCTGGGGCGGGGCCGGCGTCGGGCAGGACAGGCTCCGAACCCGCTGAGGCGGGCCCGGTCGCCGAATTGGCAGGATGATTGGTCGACACAGCCCCCATCCTCGCCCCGCCCGCCGGCCCGCCCACGACCGGGGCGACCCTTACAAGCCACCGGAGCTGCAGGCCACCGAAGGTGCCCGGAGTCCCGCCCCGACACCGCTACCGGGTCAGCACCTGCTTCTCCCCCGCCTCGACCGCGAAGTCCAGCCGGTTGCCCGGCGGCGGGAAGGGGCAGATGAAGTGGTCCGAGAAGGCGCACGGCGGCAGGTAGGCGCGGTTGAGGTCGAGCACGGTGTGACCGTCCTCGTCCGGGGCGGGCAGGGTGATGAAACGGAAGCGGTAGGTGTCCGTTCCACTCGTCGCGTCGGCGATGACGCCGGAGAGGCTGTTGCCCGCGCGGCTGACGGTCAGGGTGCGGTGCTCGCCCGCGACGGTGAAGGCGATCCGGCCGGTGACGGCCAGCGGGCGCTCCTTGCCGTCCACGTTGGGGACGACGACGGCCTGGTCGCCGCCGTCCTCGAACGGGGTGAAGACCGCCGGGACGGCCCACTCAGGTGAGTAGGCGTACGCGGAGATCCCGGCGAAGGATGCCCGGCGCGGCGCGGCCGGGTCGAAGACCCGCAGGGCCAGCTCGCCCTCGCGCTCGATCGGGACGAGGCGCAGTTCGCCCAGCACCGCGGTGTCGGCGGCCGGGTCGCTGTCCGGGCGGAGCAGCACCTCACCGTCGACAGGGGCCTCCGCGCCGGTGACCGTGATCCCGTCGGCGGCCGCCGCCCGGACCCGGACGCCCTCCGCGTCGGCCCACCAGAGACCGGGCAGGCCGGGGACCTCGGCGGGCTCGGGCTCCAGCCAGTGCGTACCGGTGAGTGCCAGCTGGCCGTGCGCGGTGCCCACCGCCGCCGCCCGGTTGTCGCTCCAGTGCTTCCATTCCTCCGCGGCTGTCGCCGTCATCGGCGTACCCTCCCACTCCGGTCCACGGCCCGCAGGCCGTCACTAGTCCGTCAACTCCTCAACGCCGACCACCGGGGTGGATCATTCCCGGGGCCGGATCAACCCTTGAGCGGCCGGAACAGCCCCTCCTGCACCACCGAGACCACCAGCTGCCCGCTGCGGTCGTAGATCTGCCCGCGCGCCAGGCCCCGGGCACCGTGTGCGATCGGGGATTCCTGCTGGTAGAGCAGCCAGTCGTCGGTCCGGAACGGCTGGTGGAACCACATCGCGTGGTCGAGCGAGGCCATGTCGAAGTGGCGGGTGCCCCAGAGCGGCTCGACGGGAGCGCGGACGGCGTCCAGCAGCGTCATGTCGCTCGCGTAGGTGAGGGCGCAGACGTGGATCAGCGGGTCGTCGGGCAGGGCGCCGTTGGTGCGCAGCCAGACGCCGCTGCGGGCCTCGACGCCGGCCAGCTCCTCCTTGTTCCACTTCAGCCGGTCGACGTACCGGATGTCGAACGGCTGCCGGCGGCTGATGAACGGGGGCAGCTCGCCGAGGCGGGAGCCGACCTCCTCCAGCGCGCTGGGCAGGTCCTCGGGGGCGGCGACCTCGGGCATCGGGTACTGGTGCTCGATGCCGCCCTCCTCCGGGAGGTGGAAGTCCGCGGTGAGGGCGAAGATCGACCGGCCACCCTGGATGGCCAGCACCCGGCGGGTGGTGAACGAGCGGCCGTCCCGGATCCGGTCCACCTGGTAGACGATCGGCACGCCGGGCACCCCGGGGCGCAGGAAGTAGGCGTGCAGCGAGTGCACTGGGCGCTCACCGTCCACCGTGCGCCCTGCCGCCACCAGGGCCTGTCCGGCGACCTGGCCGCCGAAGGTCCGCTGGAGCGCCTCCTCGGGGCTGCGCCCGCGGAAGATGTTCAGTTCGATCTGCTCAAGGTCCAGCAGTGCGACGAGTTCGTCGACGGGGGTACCCATGCGTGCACTTCCTCTCCGGACGGCCGGCCCGGACGGAGGTCTTCCGCCTGGCCGCCGACGCCCGTGTTCTCGAATTTCCCCGCCCTGTCGAATTCTCCATCGAGCCCGGACATTCCCCGCACCCGGGGCGGCCGCTGCCGATTCACTCGAACGAGATTCCACACGACCGAACACCAACCCTCACACCACAGCCCTCGCAGCACCGCCCCCGCACCACAACCCTGGCGCCACAGCCCCCGACCCTCCCGCGCCCCGCAACTCCGGCCCTCAACTCCGGCCCTCGACCCCCGCCCCGCAACTCCGGCGCGGCGCTCACCGGCCCGGGCCCCTAACCGGCCCCGCCCGCAGCGGACCGCAGGCCCGACCGGCGGACGGTGATGTTGAGCCGCCCGGTCAGCCCGAGCGCCGGATCCGCCGTGCCGGGCAACGTGCGCACCACGCCGTGGTACGCGAACCTGGACGGGCCTCCGAAGACCAACAGGTCGCCGCTGTGCAGTTCCAGGTCGGTCCACGGGCGGGTCCGGGTCTCGGTGTTCCCGAGCCGGAAGACGCAGGTGTCGCCGAGCGAGAGCGAGACCACCGGCGCGTCGGTCCGCTCGTCGCGGTCCTGGTGCAGGCCCATCTTCGCGCCGTGCGGGTAGTGGTTGACGATCGCGATGTCCGGCTCGTACCCGGCCGCGCCCGCGATGTCGCCGACCGCCTCGCCGTACGCCTCGGCGACGGCCCGGCGGGCCAGCCGGCCGAGCTCCGGGGGGAACGCCTTGACGGGTGTGCCGTCGGCGGCGGTCCGGCGGTAGCCGTACGGGTACCAGTGCCATCCGAGGCTGACCATCTGCACGGACATCAGACCGCCGGTCGGCATCCGGACGGTGTGCATCCCGGCGGGCGGTCGGGCCCACTCCCGGCAGGCGGCGACCAGGTGCGACTGGGCTGCGGCGTCGAGCCAGCCGGGGACGAGCACCACGCCGGGCGCGGGCTCGGAGCGCTCACGCGACGCGCCCGCGCCAACGCCTCCGCCCGCGCCGAACAGCTCGCCCTGGATCACCCCACCATCGTCGCGCACCCCTCCGACAAGCGGCACCCGAAAGGAGTGGCGCCCCACCCGCAACGGCGTGGCGCCCCACCCGCTCACCGCACGCCCGGCCCGTCCGGTCCGCCCGGCTCATTCGGTCTGTCCGGTCCGTCCGGCACATCCGGCCGGGCCGGCTCATCCGGTTCGTCCGGCCCATCCGGCTGGTCCGGTTCATCCGGCTGGTCCGGCTGGTCCGGCCCATCCGGCTCGCCACCGATCATCCCGATCTCTCGCGCGCAGACCGGCCAGGCCTCCCACCCCTGCATCCGGAGGATCTCCTCGGCGACGGCGGTCTGCTGGCGCCGGCTCGCCAGGTCGGGCCGACGGGCGTACCGCAGGCCGCCGGCCTCCTCCCAGGTAGGCGGCCAGATCTGCAGCCCGCCGAAGTAGCCGTTCCCGGTGTTGGCCCGCCAGTCGCCGCCGCTCTCGCATTCGGCGAGGTCGTCCCAGACCGTGTCCGCGACGACCGGGGCGGCCCGGGCCTGCCGGCCGGGCAGCGGTCCGGCGGTCAGTAACAGTGCGGCGGCGAGGGCAACGAGGACCCGCGCCGGACTGCCAATCGGCACGAAGGATTCACGGCTGATCCTATGAATGCTGAGAAGGCACAGCAGCCGACCCTAGGCGTGCCCCTCCCCGGCAGGCCCCGACACGCCGGACATGCCGACGGCCGCTCCCCCGCACAGCGGAGAAGCGGCCGGCCGGACGACGCGTCCGGGGGTCCAGCCTGACCAGAGGTCGGCCGGACCGGGGATCGGACGGTGCCGGGGGTCAGACAGTGCCGGGGATCAGACAGTGAGGGTCTGGCCCGGGAAGATCAGGTCGGGGTTGCCGCCGATGACCTTGGCGTTGTTGTTGTACAGGGCGTGCCAGTCGATGCCCTTGGCGGCCGCGATGGTGCTCAGGGTGTCACCGGACTTGACGGTGTAGTTGCCACCGTTGGCCGGCTGGGCGTCGTTCGAGGTCGCGGCCTTGCCGGACTTCGCGGCGTTGTCGGACTTCCACGACTTCGCGGAGTCGGAGGACTTCGGCGCGGCGACGGCGGCCTTGGGGGCCTCGGCGGCCTTCGGCGCGGCGGCCTTCGGGGCCTCGGCGGCCTTGGGGGCCGGGGCGGCCTTCGGCGCGGCGGTGGCGGCCGGGGCGGCCGGCTTCGCGGCGGTGGCCGAGCCGGCGGAGGTGTCGACCGCGGCCGGGGCGCCGCCCTTGGTCAGACCGGCCTTGACGGAGCACACGGGCCAGGCGCCCGGGCCCTGCGAGGCGAGGACCTTCTCGGCGATGGAGATCTGCTGCGCCTTGGTGGCCAGGTTGGCCTGCGGGGCGAAGGCGGTGCCACCGAAGGCGGCCCAGGTGCTGGAGGTGAACTGCAGACCGCCGTAGAAACCGTTGCCGGTGTTGATGGCCCAGTTGCCGCCGCTCTCGCACTGGGCGACGGCGTCCCAGGTGGAGACGGAGGCGGCGGAGGCCGAGGTGGCCGTGACGAGGCCGGCCACCGGCAGGGCCGCGACAGCGGCGCCCGCCACGACCGCCATCCGAACGCGGTTGCGCTTGGTGACGGTGGAGGTGGTGGCAGCGGCGGACTCGTTACGGAAGGTCATGGGGTTCCTCTCGACAGCCCCGGGCGGGCATGCGGAACCAAGCCCTCGAAGGGGGGTCGATTTCGCTCGCCGCGTCCGTCGGGCGGCCGGGCACGTGTCGGACGTGCCGCGCCGCCCCGGCCACCCACCACGCACCGGGGACCTGTTCGAGCGGTCGCATCGGCGGGCACTGCCGGCGCCGGGGTGAACCGGCGGGCTGTGCGTCGGGGGTGAACCCGGGTGGTGCTCGTTGCACCGCCAATGAAGCTACGAGTCGGCGGCCGGGGATCCAAACAATCGACGGTCTGCCCAGCTCAGCCAGGCGTTACCCGCGGTAACGACCTTGCAATCACGCCCCAAATGTCCGATTTAACCGTCATTTCCTAGATCAAACATCTGTGAGCCGTGACCCACCTCACGGTTTCATTCCGGCAGCCCCGTCATCGACATCGACAGATTGCAGCCATCGGAACACGCACTGCGATCGATTCAGAGGCAATTCCCGTCAGCCGCGGCGCCCACCCGTGACCCCTGCCACAGGGGTCCGTTGGTAAAGGCGGCCGGAATCGACCGTTTGGACCCCTTGGAGCACCCGAGGACCACCCAGAGTCCGGCCACCGACCCACGCCCCATCCGAGCCCGAGCCCCACACCAGCCCGAGCCCGCCCCCAGCGCACGACCCGCCGCCCGCCTGAAACCCGCCCGAACCAGCCCGAACCCGCCCCCAGCCCGCAACAAACCCGACACCCGAGGAGTCCCAGTGCCGCGCATGCTCGACGTCAGCGACGAGGTCCGATCCGAGATCGGCGACGACGAGGCCGACCGCCTGCTCGGCGGCGCCCACGCACCCGACAGCTACGAGTGCACCTCCTGCCGCACCCCGGGCGACTCCCTCCAGGAGCCCACCAGCACCGTGCTGTTCGTCGGCGAGGAGACCGCGGTGCTCGCCTTCGCACACGCCCGCTGCATCCCCTCCCAGGTGGTGCCGGTCGCCGAGGAGCAGCTGGTCGGCGCGGTGCGCAGCATCAGCCAGGCCCAGACCGACACGCCCATGGCCACCGTCCCGCCGACCGTCCCGCCGACGGCCGCCGTGCCGGCCCCCGCGGTCGCGGCCGTCGGGCAGCCCGCCCCCGAGCGGCCCGCCGCGCCCGGCCAGGCGGCCATCCTGGGCATCACCTGCGGGCTGGTGCTGCACGGGGACACCGGCCACGCAGCACTCGTGGTCGAGCCCACCGGACCGGTCGGCCGGCCGGGCAACACCTCCGGCACCGACGAGTTCCTCGACCTCCTCCAGGACGCCGGCTTCCAGCCCGTCACCGACATCGACAGGACGCCGGAGCAGCTGGCCGGCTGGTCGGTCCTGGTCGCGATGGGCAAGCTGCACGCGATCCTCCAGCCGGCGGCCGCCGGTGGCAGCACGGGCTGGTGGCAGGCGCACCAGCCGCTCCAGGTCACCGACGCCTGGCGGTCCGCCGCGAACCAGCTGGCGGAGGTGACGATGTACGCCGTCCCGGCCGGCATGGTCGGCCGCCAGCCGCGCGAGGACCTGCTCCGCCAGGCGCTGGAGCGCGCCATCGCCATGGGCCAGGTCGTCGCCGCCTCCCTCCCGCTCGCGGGCACCTGAGCCGCACCCGAACCCGAACCACCCGCACCCGAACCACCCGCGGCCCGGCCCGCACCCCGGCCCCGCCCGAGCCGCCCCCACAACGACCCACCGCCTCGCCGGCGGCCCCTAAGGTGAAAGAAAAACACAGCACACACACAAAGCCGCCCACCCTCGGGCCACAAACCCCCCCACCCCACCCCCGG
>NZ_JBHJUK010000231.1:0-9969 GCF_042266225.1 Kitasatospora sp. NPDC056181 | reverse complement strand
CTCGGGGTCGTGCCGCTCGCCGTAGGCCCCGTACGCGCCGGCCACGTTGAAGTAGCGCAGCGAGACGGCGGCCAGGCCGTGGGCGACGGCCTCGCCGGTGATCAGGTGGTCGACGGCGAGCTTGGTGGCGCCGTAGGTGCTGGTCGGCGCGGTGCGGGCGGTCTCGGCGATCGGCACGGACTCCGGCTCGCCGTAGGTGGCGGCGGTGGAGGAGAAGACCAGCTTGCGCACGCCCGCCGCACGCATCGCGCTGATCAGCTCCAGCGAGCCGGCCACGTTGTTGCGCCAGTACTTCTCCGGGTCCACGACGGACTCGCCGACCTGCGAGGACGCGGCGAGGTGCAGCACCCCGTCGAAGGAGCCGTCCAGCACCGCGGCGGCCTCCTGGATCCGGCCCCGGACGAACTCGGCACCGGCCGGCACGCCCTCCCGGAAACCGGTGGAGAGGTCGTCCAGGACGGTCACCCGGTGCCCGGCCTCCAACAGGCGGGCGGCGACGACGCTGCCGACGTATCCGGCGCCACCCGTGACCAGGTACTTACTCATGATGCGACCTCCCGGAGGCGCTGCGCGGCCGTCTCCGGCGACACGTCGTTGATGAAGGCTTCCATGCCGGACTCGGTGCCGGCCAGGTACTTGAGCTTGTCGGCGGTGCGGCGGACGGTGAACAGTTCGAGGTGGAGGGCGAGTTCCTCGCCGCCGGTGCGGGGCGCCTGGTGCCAGGCCGAGATGTAGGGGGCCCGGACGGGGGCCTGCGGGGTGCCGAAGAGCCGGTCGAAGCGGCGGAGCAGGTCGAGGTAGAGGCCGGGGAGTTCGGCGCGCTGGTCCTCGTTGAGGCGGGTGAGGTCGGGGACGCGGCGGTGCGGGTGGAGGTGGACCTCGTAGGGCCAGCGGGCGGCGTACGGCACGAACGCGGTCCAGTGCTCGCCGGCCGCCACCACCCGGACGGGGTCGGCGCGTTCGGCGGCGAGCAGGTCCTCGAAGAGGTTGCGCCCGGTGGCGGCGCGGTGGCGGGCGGCCTGCTCGGCGGTCCGGGCGGTGCGCGGGGTGGGGAAGGGGAACGCGTAGATCTGGCCGTGCGGGTGGGCGAGGGTGACGCCGATCTCGGTGCCGCGGTTCTCGAAGCAGTAGACCTGCTCGACGCCGGGCAGGGCGGAGAGTTCGGCGGTGCGGTCGGTCCAGGCGTCCAGGACGAGCCGGGCGCGGGCCTCGTCGAGGTCGGCGAAGGAGGCGCCGTGGTCGGAGGTGAAGCAGACCACCTCGCACCGCCCGTTCCCGGCCCGGACGTCGTACGGCGGGCTGGGCGCGTGCGGGCCGGCGAGGAGGTCCGCGGCCGCGGGCGCCGGGGTGAGCGAGGGGAAGCGGTTCTCGAAGACGGCCACCTCGTAGTCGGCGTCCGGGATCTCGCTCAGCCGCCCGTCCCGGGAGGGGCAGAGCGGGCACTCGTCGGCCGGCGGGTGGTAGGTCCGGCTCTGCCGGTGCGCGGCGATCGTCACCCAGGCCCCGGTCGCCGGGTCGCGGCGGATCTCCGACCGGCTGCCGATCGGCTCCAGCGGGCGCAGGTCGCGGGTGCCCCGGTCGGCGGCGGCGTCGCTGTCGAAGTAGATCAGCTCGCGCCCGTCGGCGAGCTTGGCGGTGGTTCTGATCACGGCGTCCTCTCACAGGCGGCCGCTCGGCTGGGGTGCCCGAGCGCTTCTGTGCAACATAATCAAACATAAAAAGACACGAAGCAACATCCACGCTGCAGAGAATGTGTCGCAGTCGTACGCCGTCGCCCGGGGCCACGTTCCGATGGCCCGTCACGGCCACCCCGTCCGCGAGGAGTCGTGCCTGGCGGGCGGGGTCGGGGGCCTGCCGGCCGCGGCCGGTCAACCGGTGGCATCGCCCGGGTCCACCGGCCGGCGCGGCCCGGCGTCCGCCCCGGGGCGGGATTCCGTGCGCCGCCCCGGGGTTCGGTGCGACTGCTGCCGCTACTGCCGACCGCGCGTCGAGAACCGGGCGCCGCCCGCCGACCACGGGTGGGCCCGCCCGGCCCGGGCAGTAGGCTCGGGCCGTGATCGACGAGGGGATCGCCTGGATCGGCAGAGGTCTTGAGCACTTCTATCTGACGTTCGTGCACGGCGTCGGGATCGAGGAGTTGGCGGTGCGGCTGGGAGCCGAACAGGGCTCCCTGATGGACGCGGTGACGCTGGAGCGGACACTGCGGCTCTCCGGGGAGAGTCTGTCGCAGGGTGTTCTGCTCGATGAGCGGCTGCCCGGGTTGGCGCGGTTCGGCGACGCGGGCAACGGGTGGGTCTTCGCCGTGGAGTCCTGCGAGGCGCCGTTCAGGCCCGACCGCGGTTCCGGCACCGGGCGGCCGCATCCGTCCGCGGGCACCCGCAGCCTGCACATCCTGGACACCGGTATGGACCCGCCCTGGCTGGACCACCTGGTGGACGGCCGGCATGTCTGGGGCTACGCGGAGGGGGTGCCGACCGTACCCGCCAGCCCGTTCACCCGTGAGCTGCTGACCCGGGGCGGTCTGCTGCCCGCGGGTGACGACACGGATCCGGATGAACTGGCGGGCCTGTTGGAGCTTGACGAGGTCTACCACCTCGTGGGCGGCCTCCTCGGTGTCGGCCTCCCCGCCGAGGCCGCCCTGAACGACGGCCTGCCGGGCGCCTTCACCGAGCCCCGCACCTTCACCCGGCCGGTGGAACGCCTGCCGGACCCGCCCCACCCGCCGTGCGGGGAGTGCGGGGCGCCGATGGCCGTCCGGGCCGAGCGGTGGGGGCCGGGCGCCTTCCGCCTGGAGTGCACGCGCTCGGCCGACGGCTGCCCGGGTGCCCGGGTCGAGCCGCTGCTCAGGACCGGCACCCGTACGGAACCGAACCCCAGGTACGACAACGTCCGGCGGCCTGGCTGACCGGCCGTCAGTTCACTGATCGCCCATCAGTTCCCTGACCTGCGGCGGCACCTGCCTTGAGGCCAGGATCGTCAGCGCAAGTCAAGCCTTACGTTCGCAGTGGTTTGCCCGCATAGTGGGGGGTCGAACCGAGAGGAGGGCCCGGTCTTGTCGCAGGTCAACGACGGTGCCGTGCGTGTGGTGGAAGCGGAGCGGGCGGAGGTGTCCGCCGTGTACGGGCTGCTCGACGAACGGCTGGCCGGCGCGCGCGCCGAGCTGACGCGGGTGCTGGCCGCGCCGGCCGGCAGCGCGGCCGAGGTGTACGAGCGGGATCTCGCCGCGGCGCGCCTGACCACCGAGGCGCGCCGGCTGGAGGGCGCGGGGGAGGGCCTGGTCTTCGGCCGGATCGACGCGACGGACGGCTTCTCCCTGCGGATCGGGCGGATCGGCCTGCACGTGGACGAGAGCGAACTGCCGCTGCTGGTGGACTGGCGGGCGGACGCGGCACGCCCGTTCTACGAGGCGACCGCCGTCCACCCGATGGGCCTGCGGCGCCGCAGGCACCTGCGGATGGCGGAACGCTCGGTCGTCGGGGTGAGCGACGAACTGCTGGACGGCTCCGAGCCCACCGACGAGGACGTCGTCGGCGACAGCCCGCTGACCGAGGCCCTCCAGGCGCGCCGCACCGGGCGGATGGGCGCGGCGGTCGCCACCCTCCAGGCCGAGCAGGACGCGATCGTGCGCTCCCGCCACCGGGGGGTGACGGTCGTTCAGGGCGGCCCCGGCACCGGGAAGACGGTGGTCGCGCTGCACCGCGCCGCCTACGTGCTGTACGCGTTCCCCAAGGCCGCCGAGCGCGGCGTCCTGGTGCTCGGGCCGAACGCGCGCTTCCTCGACTACATCTCGCAGGTCCTGCCGTCGCTCGGCGAGAACGACGTCGTGCTGGCGACCTGTGCGGAACTGGCCGGGGCCGAGCCCGGCACCGTGGAGGCCGCCGACGTGGCGCGCCTGAAGGGCGCAGCGGCGATGGCCGAGGCGCTCGCCGGCCTGGTGCGTTCGCGGCAGGCGCCGGAGGGCGGTTTCGCCGTGCGGGCGGGCCAGGAGTGGGTGCACCTGGACGACGAGGAGGTGGCCCGCGCGCGGGACGCGGCCACGCGCCTCGGCCTCGGCCACAACCGCGCCCGCGAGGTGTTCAAGGAGCTGCTGGCCGACGCCGTCACCGACGCCATGGAACGGGGCACCGTCGAGACGCTGGAACTCATCGACGCCCAGGTGGCGCAGCTCACCGGCATCGACCTCGACCGCGTCGCCGCCTCGGACCTGCGCCACCTCGGCCTCGACTCGGCGCCGTCCTCGAACGCCGCCGACGAGTTCGACGCGGAAGCCGTCCGGGCCAGTCTGCTGGACGACGACGGCGTGGAGCGGGCGGTGGAGGAGCTCTGGCCGCGCCTGGTGCCCGAGGACGTCGTGGCGGCCCTGCTGGGCAGCCCCGGTCTGCTCGCCCGGTTCCTGCCGCAGCTGGCCGACGAGGAGCGGGCCCTCCTGCGGCGCGGCCGGGACACCCCCTGGACCGACGCCGACGTGCCGCTGCTCGACGAGGCGGCCGCCCTGGTCGACGGTCCGCCGGAGCGGGTCTACGGCCACGTGGTGGTCGACGAGGCGCAGGAGTTCACCGAGATGCAGTGGCGGATGGTCGGCCGCCGCTGCCCGGCGCGGTCGATGACGCTGGTCGGCGACTTCGCCCAGGCGGGCCCGGCGGCCACCGCACGCGGCTGGGAGGAGGCGCTGGCCCCCGAGTTCGGCACGCGGTTCGCGCTGCACACCCTGACCGTCAGCTACCGCACCACCGAGGAGATCCTCGCCGCCACCCGGGACCTGCTCGCCGTCATCGCCCCCGGCCAGACCCCGAGCCGCTCCATCCGCCACGGCGACGAGCCCCGTACGGTCGCGACGTCCGCGCCGGGCCTGGCCGCCGCCCTGGCCGACGAACTGCACGCCCAGGCGGACGCGCACCCCGGCGAACTGGCCGGTGTGATCTGCGCGGACGCCAGGCTCCCGGAGCTGGCCGCCGCGGGGCTCGCCGACCTGGCGCGTCTGGTCCCCGCCTCGCAGGCGCGGGGCCTGGAGTTCGACACCGTGCTGGTCGTCGACCCGGCGGAGATCACCGCGGCCCGGCCCGGCGGGGAGCGGGACCTGTACGTCGCCCTCACCCGGCCGACCAAGCGCCTCTGCACGGTCACCGTCACGCGGGCCTGAGCCGGAGGCCGGGAGGCGGGCAGGCCGGGAGGCCCGGCGCCTTCCCGGCCGGCCCGGCCTGCGCGCCCGCGTCCCCGGCCGCCCGTCTCCTTCGGTGCCGGCCCGCTTGCCCGGTGGCCCGGTGGCCCGGTGGCCCGGTGGCCCGGTGGCCCGGTGGCCCGGTGGCCCGGTGGCCCGGTGGCCCGGTGGCCCGGTGGCCCGGTGGCCCGGTGCGGCCGGCTGCGCACGCAGTGCGTCCGAATCGGCGGCGGCCGTAGCACCCGACAGCGGTCCCGGGCCGCGCGGCGGCGCGTTGTGGAGGATCGGACGGTGTCCCCGCGCGCCTCCGCCACGAAGCATGGACGGGTTGGTGCGGCCTCGGCCCTGCCGGCACCCGGCGGCGATCCCCTCCCCCGTTCCGCCGCCGCGAGCACCAGGAAGACGATGCACATGTCCCAAGCCCCGTCCGCCGGCGGCCACGCGCTGATCGAACAGCACGGCGTCGACACCATCCCCGAGGCCGAGCGCACCAGCACGCCACGCGACGTGCTCTCCATCCTGGTCGGCTCGAACCTCGCGTTCGGCGTGGTGGTGTTCGGCTGGCTCCCGGTCTCCTTCGGCCTCTCCTTCTGGGCCAGTGCCACCTCCCTGGTCCTCGGCACCGCCCTGGGCATCGTGCTGACCGCGCCGCTGGCCCTGGTGTCGCTGCGCACCGCCACCAACCTGTCCACCAGCTCCGGCGCCTTCTTCGGCGTCCGCGGGCGGCTGCTCGGCTCGGTGATCGGGCTGCTGCTCTCCCTCGGCTACACCGCCCTGGCCCTGTGGGTCGGCGGCGACGTGGTGGTCGGCGCGCTCAACCGCCTGCTCGGGCTGCCGGCGGGCGGCGTCTCGTACGTGATCACGTACAGCGTGCTGGCCGCGCTCAGTGCGACGGCGGCCGTCTTCGGCTACCAGCTGCTGCTGAGGATGGAACGCGTGCTGATGTGGGCCATGGGCGCCCTGCTGCTGGCCGGCCTCCTCGCCTTCGCGCCGCACTTCGACGGCTCCGCCCACGGCGAGTACCTGCTCGGCGGGTTCTGGCAGACCTGGCTGCTGGCCGTGGTCGCGGCCGGGCTGAGCGGCCCCATCGCGTTCATCACCCTGCTCGGCGACTACACCCGCTACGTCTCCCCGGCGAAGCACGGCAACCGGCGCGTGCTGGGGGCCACGGCCGCCGGTCTCTTCCTGGGCCTGCTGATCCCGCAGCTGTTCGGCGCCTTCACCGCCGTCGCCACCGGCGCGGGCAACGACTACGTCGGCAGCCTGATCAAGGGCGCCCCGCTCTGGATCCTCGTGCCGCTGCTGCTCAACGGCCTGCTCGGCAGCGCGGGCAACACCGGCCTGATGCTCTACAGCATGGGCCTGGACCTGGACGCCATCCTGCCCCGGGCGACCCGGCGGCAGGCCACCTACGTGGTGGCGGCGACGGCGACCGTGCTGGTCTTCCTCGGCCACTTCGTCTGGAGCGCGCAGGACGCCGTGACCTCCTTCGTCCTGGTGCTGACCGCGATCGGCACGCCGTGGGCGGTCATCACGCTCATCGGCCACCGGCGCTGCCGGGGCGACTACGACCGGCGCTCGCTCCAGGTCTACAACCACGGCACCCGCGGCGGCATCTACTGGTACCGCGCGGGCTGGAACGTCCCGGCCACCGTCGCCTGGGCGGTCGGCAGCGCCGTCGGGCTGTGCGCGGTGGACACGCCGGTCTACCGGGGTCCGCTGCTGTCGCTGACCGGCGGGATCGACCTCAGCTTCGTCCTCTCGGGCGCGCTCGCGGCGGGGCTCTACGTGGTGCTGTCGCGTTCCTCCCGGGGCCGGGCGGGCCGGGCGGCGTCCCCGGTGGCCGGCATGGCGGCCCCGGCGGCGGGCGTCGAGGCCGCGCCGGAGCCGGCTCCGCTCGACCGCTGAGGCCGGCCGGCGCCGTCTCGCACCCTGCGTCCCCGGCCCGCCCCTCCGGCGGTCCGGGGACGAGCCGTTTCCGCTCCGCATGCTTGGCATGAACCTGACCCTGAGCCCGGCTGATCCCCGCACTCCCGGCCTCCCGGGCGGCGCCTCGCCAACGAGGCGGGGCGAGGTCGGGGGCGATTGCGTGATCCCAGGTGGATCCGGTTGCTATGCATATGAATAGCTGGCTATAATCCCGAAACCACCTGCGATTCGAAGGAAGATGAGAGTCATGACCGAGGGTGCTCGGGTTATCGTCGGAATCAGCGGCTCGCTGGCCAACCTGGCCGCCCTGCACCGCGCCGTGGAGGAGGCCGTGTTCCGCGGAGCCGTCCTCGTCCCCGTGATCGCCTGGACCCCGGTCGGCGGCGAGCCGGCCTACCGCACCCAGCCGTGCCCGCCGCTGGCGCGGCTCTGGGCGCAGGCGGCCCGCGAGCGGCTCGACGAGGCGTTCGAGCAGGCCTTCGGCGGATACCCGGAGGGCGTCCGGATCGAGCCGATGGTGCTGCGGGCCGAGGCCGGCCGGGCTCTGGTGGCGGTCGCCGACCGCCCGGACGACCTGCTGGTGGTGGGCGCCGGACGGCGCGGCCGCCTGCCCCGGATCCTGCGGCCCTCGGTGAGCCGCTACTGCCAGGCCCACGCGGCCTGCACCGTGGTGACGGTCCCCCCGTCCGAACTGCTGAAGGAGCTCCGGAGCGCCGACTGGAGCGCGGACCCGCTGAGCCTCGTCGCGGCCTGACACCGGGCGGAGCGGCCGGCGACCTCCCGGCCGCTCCGGCCCGCGTCAAGATCAGGCAAATCCCCGCCGTGATCGGGTACTTCGCCGTCGTGGCGCGCTGTGATCTTCGGTAGGTTGCCTCCGCGCCGCCGCAGACGGCGGCGGCGACATGGGGGAGTCGGACATGATCGAGGACCGCAGGCCGCAGGAGGGACCGGACGACGGACCGGACGGGACGCCGGCGGGGGGCGAGGGGCCGGAGCCGGCTCGCGGGGTGTCCCGGTGGATCTGGCCGGCCATGGGGGCCCTGGTGGCGGCGGTCGGCGTCGCCGAGCCGTTCGTCGCGTTCGCCGCCATCGCGACGGGGAACGGCGGGGACGCGGCAGCCGTGCTGGCCCTGGTCGGGATCATGGTGAACCTGATGCCGTTCGCGCCCTGGGGGCTCTACCGGGCCGTCAGGACGGGCCGCCGGCCCGCCGCGGCGGCCGCGCTGGTGGGGGTGCTCCTGGCGGTCGTGACCTTTCCCTACGAGCACGACGTGGAAGTCGAACCGGTCTGGCAGGCGCAGCCGGACCGGCCCTCCGACGCCCGGGGGATCGGCGCCTGGCTCGACGGCGGCATCCTGGTCCGCGCCCGCGCCGACGCCGTCGTCGGCTACCGCGTCGACACCGGCGAGGTCGCCTGGCGGTGGACCCCGCCCGGCCGGGACACCGTGTGCACCATGAGCGAGGCCACCGGCGACGGCGTCGGCCTGGTCGGCCACAGCGCGCACGGCAAGCCCTGCGCCACCGTGACCGCCCTCGTCCTGGCCACCGGCACGGCCCGCTGGGCGGCGTCCGTGGACGCGCCCGGCCGGTCCGGCGACGACGCCGTCGCCGCAACCGCCGCCATCGCGGGCGGGCTGGCCGTGCTCCAGGAGAACGGGGGCTGGAGGGCGGCCGCCCTCGCCGACGGCAGGACGCTCTGGCAGGCCCGCACCGAACCCGGCTGCACCCCGCTGGCCCTGGCCGGGGCGCCGGCCGCAGTGGTGACCGTCGCCCGCTGCGGGGAGGCGGCGCCCGTCCTGCGGACGCTACGACCGGCGGACGGCCAGGAGCAGACGCGCGCCGAACTCCCGGTCAGCAGCCGGCTGAAGGGCCTCGCCCTGCTCGCCGCCGACCCGGTCACGCTCTGGGTGGACGAGGAGGCCGGCCGCGGCACCCATGCCGTGCTCGGCTACGCCCGGGACGGCCGCCTGCGCTCCACCGTCCCCGTCTCCGGCCCCGAGTTCGACCTGGTCGTCCAGCCCGGATCGGGCCTCGACGACACCTTCCCCGCCCGGCCCGCCTACGGCGCGGTGGTGGTCGGGGACCTGCTCGTCGCTCCGGCGGTGAAGCCGGACGACATCACCTTCGAGGCGACCGCCCACGGCACCCGCCGGCGGGGCACCGGACGACTGGTCGCCTTCTCCCTCGCCGACGGCACCCGACGGTGGACCGCGGGCGTGGACGAGTCGGTCGAAGGCGTCGCCGCGGACGGCGGCACGGTGTGGGCGCTGACCCACAACTCGCTCTACCACTTCGCCGCCCCGACCGGGAGCCGGCAGTCCAAGCAGGCCGTCCCCGGTCACGCCCGGATCAACCCGGTGGTCCTGTGGCCCGTCATCGGGGGCCGCTTCGCGCTCGTCGCCCACGACGGCACCGGCGGCGAACCGCCCGTCACAGTCCTGCACTGAGCCGCCCGGCGACCCGTCCGGGCACGGTCTCCCGCCCACGGCCTCCGGCCGGGGTGCCGGGCCCTCCTCACGGACAGGGCCCGGCACTCCGGCCACCCCACCCACCCGGGCAGCCCGCGTCCCGACGGCCGGAAAAATACCCCTCCCGGTATATTGGGAGGGAAGGCGCCCCGCCGCGGGGCCGTGAGGCAAGGAGTCATGCGATGTGTCGACGTACGGTGTGCCGCAGCTGTGGCAAGGCGGGCTACGCGGGGTGCGGGATGCACGTCGAGCAGGTGCTGGCCGGGGTGCGCAAGGCCGACCGCTGTGCGTGCGACCGGAGCGCCGGCAAGGGCGGCGGGTTCCTGGCCAGGCTCCTGGGCCGGCGCTGAAGGGCCGCCGCCGAAGGGCGGGCGCCGGTCGGATCGGGCCGTGTCGGACATCGTCCGGCACGGC
>NZ_JBHJUK010000230.1:0-9996 GCF_042266225.1 Kitasatospora sp. NPDC056181 | reverse complement strand
GTTACATTCCGAACCCGGAAGCTAAGCCTCACAGCGCCGATGGTACTGCAGGGGGGACCCTGTGGGAGAGTAGGACGCCGCCGAACAATCATTCAAGAGAAGCCCCCGCCGGGAACCGGACGGGGGCTTCTCTGTTGTAGGGTCAACATGCAAAGTCGTCACACGGTAACAGGAGGCCCCCGGGTGGAGGTCCAGGAGACGCGGGTCCAGACCGATCGCGTCCTCACCATCCCCAACCTGCTGAGCATGGGCCGGCTGGTCGGCGTTCCGCTCTTCCTCTGGCTGATCCTCTGGCCGGTGTTCGGCGGGCCGAACAATGACGGCTGGGCGCTGCTGATTCTGATGCTGAGCGGCATCAGCGACTACCTGGACGGAAAGCTCGCCCGCAGGTGGGGGCAGATCAGCCGGGTCGGCCAGCTGCTCGACCCGCTGGCGGACCGCCTCTACGTGCTGTCCACCCTGGTCGGCCTGACGTGGCGTGAGATCCTGCCGTGGTGGCTCACCGCGATCCTGTTGGCCCGTGAGCTGTTTATCGCGGCGCTGCTTCCCATTCTCAACCGGCACGGCTACGGGCCGTTGCAGGTGAGTTTCCTGGGGAAGGCCGCGACTTTCAACCTGATGTACGCGTTCCCGCTTCTGCTGCTCGGCACCGGGGACAGCTGGATCGCACGGCCGGCCGAGGTCGTCAGCTGGGCCTTCATCTGGTGGGGGACCACGCTCTACTGGTGGGCCGCCATTCTTTACGCGGTGCAGGCGCGGCAGATCGTCAGGGGCGTCTCGGCCTCGCCCGCGTCCACAGTCTGAGACGTGATCTGAGAGAAGTCCCACGGCGGCCCGGTGCGTCGGACGATATCTTCCGGGTAGAGAACCTCTGGAACGGTTTGATGGACCTGCAGGTCCACCACCGCGAAGGAGGACGCACCCGTAATGAAAGCCGTTGTAATGGCAGGGGGCGAAGGCACCCGACTCCGCCCGATGACCTCCAGCATGCCGAAGCCGCTGCTTCCCGTGGCCAACCGCCCGATCATGGAGCACGTGCTGCGGCTGCTGAAGCGGCACGGCCTCTCCGACACCGTCGTCACCGTCCAGTTCCTGGCCTCGCTGGTCAAGAACTACTTCGGTGACGGCGAAGAGTTGGGTATGCATCTGACATATGCGAACGAGGAGACGCCACTCGGCACTGCGGGGAGTGTCAAGAACGCCGAGGACGCGCTCAAGGACGACTCCTTTCTGGTGATCTCCGGGGACGCGCTGACCGACTTCGATCTCTCGGAATTGATCGAGTTTCACCGTAGTAAGAACGCACTGGTCACCGTCTGTCTCACCCGGGTACCGAATCCACTGGAGTTCGGCATCACGATCACCGACGACGAGGGACGCGTCGAACGCTTCCTGGAGAAGCCGACCTGGGGGCAGGTCTTCTCCGACACGGTGAACACCGGGATCTACGTCATGGAGCCCGAGGTCTTCGACTACGTGGCGGCGGGCGAGTCCGTCGACTGGTCGAGTGACGTGTTCCCGCAGCTGCTCAAGGAGGGCAAGCGGGTCTTCGGGTACGTGGCCGAGGGCTACTGGGAGGACGTGGGCACCCACGAGAGCTACGGCAAGGCCCAGGCGGACGTCCTGGAGGGCAAGGTCGACGTCGAGATCGACGGGTTCGAGATCTCGCCCGGCGTCTGGGTGGCCGAGGGGGCCGAGGTGGACCCGGAGGCGGTGCTCCGCGGGCCGCTCTACATCGGGGACTACGCCAAGGTCGAGGCCGGCGTGGAGATCCGCGAGCACACCGTGCTCGGCAGCAACGTCGTGGTGAAGCGGGGTGCCTTCCTGCACAAGGCCGTCATCCACGACAACGTCTACATCGGCCCGCAGAGCAATCTGCGGGGCTGTGTCGTGGGCAAGAACACCGACGTGATGCGGGCCGCGCGGATCGAGGACGGCGCCGTCATCGGGGACGAGTGCCTGATCGGCGAGGAGTCGATCATCGCGGCCAACGTCCGGGTCTACCCGTTCAAGACCATCGAGGCCGGCGCCGTCGTGAACACGTCGGTGATCTGGGAGTCCCGCGGCCAGGAGCACCTCTTCGGGCTGCGCGGGGTCTCGGGCATCCTCAACGTTGAGATCACGCCGGAGCTGGCCGTGCGGCTGGCGGGCGCGTACGCGACCACCCTGAAGAAGGGGGCGACCGTCACCATCGCGCGTGACCACTCGCGTGGTGCGCGTGCACTCAAACGGGCGATGATCTCGGCACTGCAGACCAGCGCGATCGACGTCCGCGACCTGGAGAACGTGCCGATGCCGGTCGCCCGGCAGCACACCGCGCGGGGCAGCGCCGGCGGGATCTTCCTGCGGACCACGCCCGGAGTGCCGGACTCGTTGGACATCCTCTTCTTCGACGAGCGCGGCGCCGACCTCTCGCAGGCCGGCCAGCGGAAGCTGGACCGCGTGTACGCGCGTCAGGAGTACCGGCGCGCGTTCCCTGGCGAGATCGGGGACCTGACCTTCCCGTCGAGCGTGTTCGACTCGTACGCGGGCAACCTGCTGAGGACCATCGACACCACGGGTGTCCGCGAGGCCGGGCTGAAGGTGGTCGTGGACACCGCTCACGGCAGTGCCGGGCTCGTCCTGCCGAGCATCCTCGGCCGGCTCGGGGTGGAGGCGCTCACCGTCTCCAGCGGGCTGGACGAGGCGCGGCCGACCGAGGACGCGGAGGAACGCCGGGCTGGGCTGGCGAGGCTGGGTGCGCTGGTGGCCTCCTCCCGGGCGGCCTTCGGCGTGCGCTTCGACCCCGTGGGCGAGCGGGTGGCCTTCGTGGACGAGCTCGGCCGGGTGATCGACGACGACCGGGCGTTGCTGGTGCTGCTCGACCTGGTCGCGGCCGAGCGCCGCAGCGGGCAGGTGGCGCTGCCGGTGACCACCACCCGCATCGCCGAGCAGGTCGCGGCGTACCACGGCACCCAGGTCATCTGGACCACGACCACGCCGGACGACCTGGCCAAGGCGGCCGCCGCCGAGGGCACGGTGTTCGGCGGGGACGGGCGCGGCGGCTTCGTCGTCCCCGAGTTCAGCGGCGTGCTGGACGGGGCGGCGGCGTTCGTGCGACTGGTCGGGCTGGTGGCCCGCACCCAGCTCACCCTGAGCCAGATCGACGCGCGGATCCCGCAGGCGCACATCCGCCGGAGGGACATCGCGACGCCGTGGGCGGCGAAGGGCATGGTCATGCGCTCGGTGGTGGAGGCGGCCGGCAGCCGGCGGCTCGACACCACGGACGGCGTCCGGGTGGTCGAGGCGGACGGGCGGTGGACGCTGGTCCTGCCGGACCCGGCGGAGGCGGTCACCCACCTCTGGGCGGAGGGCCCGGACGACGAGGCGACCGAGGCGCTGCTGGACGAGTGGGCGGCGGTGGTCGACGGCGCCGGGCGCTGAGCAGGGGACGACCACGGGGTGACCGTAACGGTGCCCGGGGAGGGCGGGGCGGTCGGTGAGTGCCGATCCGCCCCGCCCTCCTGCCCGCTCACCCCCCTGCCCGTTCAGGCCGTGTCCGTTCACCACGTGTCCGTTTTGGAGGCCTTGGTGGTGATCCGTCGCTTCTGGTGAGTGTGCAGTTCAGGGGGTGTGCACGGGCCCCTCCGCCGACGTGGGACGATGGTCCGCATGCCAGCGACGCCGACGCCGAGTGCCAGCAACGGACGGTACGACCGTCCGGATGCCTCGATGTCCTTGCTGACCAACGTGATGGACCACGGTCTGGACGAGGGTTACGCCGAGGCGGCCGCGGCACGGGGCGGGGACCGCGACAGCCGGATACCCGGCACGCTCCGGGGTCTGATGACGCTCGGGGCCGGGCTGGCCCTCGTCGGGGCGGTGGTGACGGTCGGCGCGGTGAACGCGCACAAGGCCGAGCCGACGCTGGCCAAGGAGCGCGACGCGCTGATCCACCGGATCAACGACAGCAACGGGTCCGCGGACCGGCTCCAGAAGCAGGTGCAGGACCTGCGGCGGAAGGTCGACAGTACGCAGCAGCAGGCGCTGCCCTCGGGGGACGGGGACGCGGGGGACCTGGCCGGCTTGGTCGGCCTGGCCGAGGTGACCGGCCCGGGCATCAAGCTCGTCCTGGAGGACGCGGCCGGGACCGGGACCGGCGGGAACGTCGATCCGCGCGCCGGGCAGGGGTTCTCCAACAGCGGCCGGCTTCGTGACCGGGACCTCCAGCTGGTGGTGAACGGACTCTGGGTCTCCGGGGCCGAGGCCATCTCGATCAACGGGCAGCGGCTCACCGCGCTCTCGGCGATCCGTGCGGCGGGTGAGGCGGTGCTGGTGGACAACCGGCCGCTCGTTCCGCCGTACAACGTGCAGGCGCTCGGGGACGGGCCCAAGCTGGTCGGCGCCTTCGAGAGCAACATGGCGGGCCAGTACCTGCGTCTGTTGCAGGAGAAGTACGGCATCAAGTCGACGCTCTCCGCACAGAAGAAGCTGACGCTGCCCGCGGCGGTGGGCGTCACCCTGCGAACCGCCCAGCCCGCCACGCCGGAGGCCTCGCCGTCGGCGAGCCCGACCGCCGCCGCGACGCCGTCCGCCACCGCATCCGCCACGGCGTCCGCCGACGGGTCGGAGAGCCCCGCGGCGGGCTCGTCGTCGTCGGCCACGCCGAAGACGACGAGTTCGGGGAAGCGCACGCCGACCGGCTCCGCCAAGACCACCACAGCCCACTCGCCCACGGCGACCACGAGCGGGTCGCCCTCCGCAGGGACAGGAGCAGCTAGACCGTGATTGCCGTACTGGGTCTCGTGATCGGGGTGGTCGTCGGACTCTTCGTCCAGCCCGAGGTGCCGGACGCCGTCGTGCCGTACCTGCCGATCGCGGTGGTCGCGGCGCTCGACGCCGTGTTCGGCGGTGTCCGGGCGATGCTGGACGGGATCTTCAACGACAAGGTGTTCATCGTCTCGTTCCTCTCCAACGTGGTGGTCGCGGCGCTGATCGTCTTCCTCGGGGACCAGCTGGGCGTCGGCTCGCAGCTGTCCACCGGTGTGGTCGTCGTCCTCGGCATCCGCATCTTCTCCAACGCCGCTGCGATCAGGCGCCATGTCTTCCGCGCCTGAGCCGGGCCGCGAGGAGGCGGCGAAGGAGAAGACGGTGGCCGGACCGGCGGCAGGCGCCGTGCGGGAGAGCGACGGCGGGCGGGAGACGGGGACGGAGGCGCAGACGCCGCTCCGGAAGCCTGTCGTGCCCACGGGTCGTGAGCCCGTCGCGCCTGCCGGGCCCGCCAGGCCCGCCAGGCCCGCCGAACCGGTGGAGCAGGTGGAGCCGTCCGAGGAGAAGCTGACGGCGGAGGCGACGGAATCGTCCGAGAAGGCGGTCCCGGGGGCCGAGGAGGCTCCGCCGGCGCCGACCGGGGCGCGGGAGAAGCCGGCGGGGCGGCCTGAGGCCGGGGCGCCGGAGCCCGTGCCGGCATCTGCCGAGGACCCCGAGCCCGAGCCGGCAGCCGAGTCGAAGGCGGTCGAGCCGGACGCCGACGAGTCCGTAGCCGGGCCGAAGGCGGTCGAGCCCGAGGTCAAGGCGGTCGAGGCCGCGGCCGCTGAGCCGGAGCCCGAGGCGGCGAAGCCCGAGCCCGAGCCGAAGGCGGTCGAACCCGAGGCAGCCGAGGTCGGGCCCGAGGTCAAGGCGGTCGAGCCCGAAGCCGACGAGCCCGTGCCCGCCCCGCCCGTCGTGGACCGCGGTGCGGGCCGGCGTCGGCTGAAGGCGGCGCTCTGGCCGCCGCGGCTGTCGCGCGGCCAGCTGGTGGTGGCGCTGCTGCTGTTCTCGCTCGGACTGGCCCTGGCGATCCAGGTCCGCTCGACCAACGACCACCACAGCCAGCTGCGGGGCGCGCGCCAGGAGGATCTCGTCCGGATCCTCGACGAACTGGACGGCCGTCAGCAGCGTCTCCAACAGGAGAGGGCGGAGCTCGAGCAGTCCCTGGCCAAGTTGGAGAACAGTTCCAACCAGGCCAAGGAGGCCCAGGAACAGACCAGGAAGAAGGTGACGGAGCTTGGCGTGCTGGCGGGAACCGTCAAAGCCACTGGTCCGGGCATCGTACTCACGGTCGATGATCCCCAAGGGCAGGTGAAGGCGGATATGCTGCTGGACACCCTGCAGGAACTCCGAGCGGCGGGGGCGGAGGCGATTCAGATCAACGATGTGCGCGTGGTGGTCAACACCTACTTCACGGACGTGTCCGGAGGCGGTGTGCAGATCGACGGCAAGAAGGTCTCGCAGCCCTATCGCTTCACCGTCGTGGGGAACCCGCAGGACCTCACACCCGCGCTGAACATCCCGGGAGGTGTGGTCCGTACCCTGGAGAGTCACCAGGCCCGGGCGACCATCTCCCAGCAGCAGAAGGTGATCGTCGACGCCCTCGTCGATCTGAAGACGCCGCAGTACGCCAAGCCGGCCACGAAGTGACGGGCCACCTGCCGAACGGCCCGTCACCTGCGAGCGGCCCCCGGTGCGGGAGGCCGCCGTCACGTGGGCGAGACTGGTCCACACCAGCACATGCCGGAGCACCACACGTCGGAGTACCACTCCAGCCGGCCCGGTCCGAGACCGGGCCCGCAACCTGTCCGAGGTTCTCACCCTGCCCCGCGGGCGGGTCTGTCACACGCAAGGGGATTCGCCCGTGAGTTTCTTCTCGAAGTTGTTCGGTCGTAACAAGGGCCGTGACGCGGCTGCCGTCGAGGCACCCACCGCGCGTCACCGCCGCGCCGACGAAGAGCCCGCCGTGCCGGGCATGCGCCCCGCCCCCGAGGGCGTGGAGTACGCCGAGCGGCCGCTGTTCCGGGACGGCGCCAACCAGGAGTTCGCCGGGAATCCGGCGGGCTACGGCGCGTCGGTTGACCCCTCCGGTGCCCCGCGCATAGGTTTCCCGTCAGGACCCTCAACCTCTGGTGGAGGGTTTGCTCCGGACCCGTACGCCGGGCACAACCCGTCGGGTGTGCCGCGCCAGGAGGCTGTGAACATGGCTGGCCCCACTCCGTGCCCCAGGTGCGGCAACCAGAACCCGGCCGCGGCCCGCTTCTGTTCCAACTGCGGTACCGCCCTGCGCGGTGGCGTGCTGCCCGAGGGGGCGGCCGAGACCACCTCGACCATCTCGATCTCCGGCCTGGAGTCGTACGACCCCAACACCACGACCGGCACCGGCGCCACGCCGGCCCTGTCGGCCGAGGTGCTGGCGGCGATCGACGCGCTGCCGCCGGGCTCGGCCCTGCTGATCGTCCAGCGCGGCCCGAACTCGGGTAGCCGGTTCCTGCTGGACTCGGACAAGACGACGGCCGGCCGTCACCCGCAGGGCGAGATCTTCCTCGACGACGTCACCGTCTCGCGCAAGCACGTGGAGTTCCGCCGGACGCCCGGCGGCGGCTTCACCGTCGCCGACGTGGGCAGCCTCAACGGCACCTACGTCAACCGGGAGCGGATCGACGAGGTGGCGCTGAACAACGGCGACGAGGTGCAGATCGGGAAGTACCGGCTGGTGTTCTTCGCCAGCCACCACCGGGGGTACTGAAACCAACGTCGGCGGGAGCCCGAGTGAGTACGAATACCCCTTCATCTCTCGGGGCGGCCACCCCCGTGTCGTTCGGTCCGCAGGCGGACCAGGGCGCGCGGGGGGTGGTCGCGGCCCCCAGGCAGCCGGTCCGTCCGGACCGGCCGGCAGGGGGCGGCCGACGGCGCGGCGGCGACGAGCTGCTGAGCATCGGCGCGGTGCTGGCCTTCCTGCGGGACGACTTCCCCGAGGTCACCATCTCGAAGATCAGGTTCCTGGAGGCGGAAGGCCTCGTCGAGCCGCAGCGCACGCCCTCGGGGTACCGCAAGTTCAGCCCGGCCGACGTCGAGCGGCTGGCCTACGTGCTGCGGATGCAGCGCGACCACTACCTGCCGCTGCGGGTGATCCGCGAGCACCTGGACGCCATGGAGCGCGGCGAGAGCCCGCCCGCGCTGCCCGCCCCCGAGGCCCGGCCCGGGCCGCTGGAGGAGGCGGACCGCGAGCTGGTGGTCGGCGCCGAGACCTCGGCCGGGGTCCGGCTGGGCCGGGCCGAGCTGCTGGCCGCCGCCGAGGCCGGCGAGCCGGAGCTGGCCGAGTGGGAGTCGTACGGGCTGGTCGCGGCCGGGCCGGACGGCGGCTACGACGGCGAGGCGCTGCAGGTCGCCAGGCTGGTCGCGGAGCTGGGCCGCTACGGGCTGGAGCCGCGTCACCTGCGGGCCATGAAGGCGGCCGCCGACCGCGAGATCGCGCTCGTCGAGCAGGTGGTGGCGCCGCTGCGCCGGCACCGGAACCCACAGACCAGGGCGCACGCCGAGGCCACCGCGCGGGAGCTCGCGACGCTTTCCGTCCGGCTGCACGCGGCGATGGTCCAGGCCGGGCTGCGGACCCGTACCTGACCGGCCGACCCCGCTGACCAGCGCGGTCGGCCCTGCGCTTTCATATCCGGGTCAAGGGCCATAGGGTTGCCTGTGTGAATGAGCTCGACGTCGTGGGTGTCCGGGTGGAGATGCCTTCCAACCAGCCGATCGTGCTGCTCCGGGAGGTCGGGGGCGACCGCTACCTGCCGATCTGGATCGGCCCCGGCGAGGCGACCGCGATCGCCTTCGCCCAGCAGGGCATGACGCCGGTGCGCCCGCTGACGCACGACCTCTTCAAGGACGTCCTGGAGGCGCTCGGCCAGCAGCTCACCGAGGTCCGGATCACCGACCTGCGGGAGGGCGTCTTCTACGCCGAGCTGGTCTTCGCGGGCGGGGTCGAGGTGAGCGCGCGGCCGTCCGACGCGATAGCGCTGGCGCTGCGCACCGGTACGCCGATCTACGGCAGCGAGGAGGTGCTCGCCGAGGCGGGCATCGCGATCCCGGACGAGCAGGAGGACGAGGTCGAGAAGTTCCGCGAGTTCCTCGACCAGGTCTCGCCCGAGGACTTCGGCGGCGGCGCGCCGCAGTAGCCGGCCGCGTACGGAGTGCGTCAGCGGGACGTCGTGCGGGATGCCGTGAACGGCGGCGGCCCGTGCGGCTTTGGCGATTTTGCCAAAAAGCGTCTACCTACCCACACTAGGGGCACGAAAAACCACTCTCCCGAGTGACGTGGTTTGTCCGGCCCGGCGTGGCGATCGTTGACGGGTCATAGGGGACTGCCTACCGTCAGGAGTGGCTGCCCGGGTGCCCGTCACCCGCAGTCTTGGGTTGCCCGCAGGACGAGTGGACGGAGGTAGGCATGACCGGCACCGGCGATGAAGCGGCCGCTGGAGGCCTGTGCGCCGTGCACGTGCCGCGCACCGCCCGCAGCGTGACCGACCTGTCGCGGACGGAGCTGCCCCGGGTGGGCCGGTTCCCGGCCGTGCAGCCCGGTCAGCCCGCCATCGAGCGGCTGACGCCCACCTCGGAGCTGATCGGCTATCGCGGGCCGACGGCTTGCGCCGCGGCTGGGATCACGTACCGCCAGCTGGACTACTGGGCCCGGACGGGGCTGCTGGAACCCAGCGTCCGCTCGGTCTACCCGGCGAGCAGTCACCGGTTGTACAGCTTCCGCGACATCCTGCTGCTGAAGATCGTGAAGCGGCTGCTGGACGCGGGCGTCTCGCTGCAGAACATCCGGGTGGCGGTCGCCCATCTGCAGTCCCCCGAGGTCACCGACCCGGCCGGGCTGACGCTGATGTGCGACGGCGCCACGGTGTACGAGTGCACCACGCCGCAGCAGGTGGTGGACCTGCTGAAGGGCGGTCAGGGGGTCTTCGGCATCGCGGTCGGCGCGGTCTGGCAGGAGCTGGAGCTGACCCTCGGGCGGCTGCACGCCGAGCGCACCGACACCGGCGAGACGGTGGTCGGCCACGACCCGGGCGACGAGCTGGCGCAGCGCCGCAACCGGGCGGTCTGACCGGCGTACTGACGAGGCCGCGGGGCCCGGCCGGGGACCCTACCGGGCCCCCGCCCCCGGGGGGGGGGTGGTCCCAAAAGGGGGGGTGGTGCTGGGTAGTATAA
>NZ_JBHJUK010000229.1:0-10037 GCF_042266225.1 Kitasatospora sp. NPDC056181 | reverse complement strand
GGAGCGGGTCGGGCGGCCGTCAGTGCGGGCGGCGCGGCTCGATCCGGAAGTCGAAGGCCGTGGTGCCCGGGTCGAGGGCGGTGACCCCGCCGTCGACCGTGAGCACCGCGCCGTTCACGTAACCCGCCGCCGGGGACAGCAGCCAGCCGATGGCCGCTGCCACCTCCTCCGGCGCGCCGGGGCGGCCCGCCGGGGTGAGCCGGGTGGCCTCGCGGTACGCCTCGTCGACGCCGCCGGCCAGGCCTTCCCGCTCCGCGAGGCGGGTCATCGGGCGGTCCGCCATCTCGGTGCGCACCCAGCTCGGGCAGACGGTGTTGGCCCGGAGCCCGTCGCGGCCGTAGTCGACGGCGAGCGAGCGGCACAGCTGGAGCAGGGCGGCCTTCGAGGTGGCGTACGCGGCGTTGGCGCTGCCGTTGCGCAGGGCGGAGACGGAGGCGACCGCCACGACGGCGCCCCGCGACCGCAGAAGGTGCGGCAGGGCGGCCCGCAGGAGGAGGAACGGGCCGGTGACGTTGGTGCGCATCACCAGCTCCCAGTCCTCCAGCGCGACGTCCCCCACCGCGCCGCCCCGGCCGACCCCGGCGTTGAGCACGAGCCCGTCGAGCCGGCCGAACCTGGAGACGGCGGCCTCGACGAGGGCGTCGACGTCGTCCGGGTCGGTGGTGTCGGAGACGTGGGCGACCGCACCGGTCTCGCGGGCGACGCGTTCCAGCGGCTCGGGGCGCCGGCCGGAGACCACCACGTGGTGGCCGTCGGCGCGCAGCAGCCGGGCGGTGGCCGCACCGATGCCGGTACCGCCGCCGGTGATGACGACTACACGCTGGTCGGGCATGGGGTTCCTCCCGTGGGGCCGGTGGTGCGCAGACCATCGGATCCTATGCTTACGGGGCGTCAGGTCCGGAGCCAGGTCCGGAGCCAGGTCAGGAGTCCGGCCACCGGGCCCGAGCGGGCCCTGGCTAGGATGAGGTGACTGGACGTCACGGAGTACGGGGAGAGCTCATGCAGGAGGATGCGGTGACCGGCGGGCCGTGGTCGGTGGTGGCGGGGGAGTGGCAGCCGCCGGCGGAGCTCAACACCGGGATCCCGCACCCCGCGCGGATGTACGACTACTACCTCGGCGGCAAGGACAACTTCCCGGCCGACCGGGAGGCCGCCGAGAAGATCATCGCGGTCATGCCCGACGCCCGCCTCGCGGCGCAGAGCAACCGCGACTTCCTCGGCCGCGCGGTGGAGTTCGCGGTCGGCCAGGGGGTGCGCCAGTTCCTGGACATCGGCACCGGGATCCCGGCGGTGGGCAGCACCGGCGAGGTCGCCCACCGGGTGGCCCCCGACGCCCGCGTGGTCTACGTCGACAACGACCCGATCGTCCTCACGCACTCGCGCGCACTGCTGGCCCACCACCCGGTCGGCCACACCACGGTCCTCCACGCCGACCTGCGTGAGCCGGAGGCGATACTCGGCGACCCCGGTCTGAAGGAGGCGATCGACCTCTCCCGGCCGGTGGCCCTGATGCTGGTCGCGGTGATGCACTTCGTCCGGGACGAGGAGGGCGCCGCCGAGACGGTGGCCCGGCTGCGGGACGCCCTGGCCCCGGGCAGCCTGCTGATCCTCTCGCACGGGACCCAGGACTTTATGGCGCCCGAGGCGGCGGCGGAGGCGACGCGGATCTACAACCGGGCGAGCTCCCCGCTGGTGCTGCGGACCGGCGACCAGGTGCGGGAGCTCTTCGGCGACTTCGAGCTGGCCGACCCCGGGCTGGTGCAACTGCCGCTGTGGCGCCCGAAGGAGGAGCTGCCGGACGGCTGGCAGCAGGCGGTCCCCGCCTACGCCGGAGTCGCCGTCAAGCGGTGACCGCAGGGCGCCGCGGCCGGCGCCGCCCCGCGCCCCGGGGCCATGTCCCGGCCGGGGCCGCGCCCCGCACCCGGCGGCAACGTCCGTCGCGGCGCCGCACCGTCCCCACGGGCGACACGGAAACGACCACGGGCGACACGGAAACGACGGAGGGGCCCGGCAGATGCCGGGCCCCTCCGTCTTCGGGTCGTCAGTCCGTGCCGGACTCCATGGCGGCGCGGTCGAGCAGCGCCTCGTCACCGGAGACCTCGCCGCGGGAGGCGATGGCCTGCGCACCGCCCTGCGGCATGGCGCCGATCAGCCCGGTCGCGGCGGCCTGGGCGGCACCGACGGCGGGGTTGGCGGACCCGATCAGGCCGAGCCCGGCGTACTGCTCCAGCTTGGCGCGCGAGTCGGCGATGTCGAGGTTGCGCATGGTGAGCTGGCCGATCCGGTCGACCGGGCCGAACGCCGAGTCCTCGGTGCGCTCCATGGACAGCTTGTCCGGGTGGTAGCTGAAGGCCGGGCCGGTGGTGTCGAGGATCGAGTAGTCCTCGCCGCGCCGCAGCCGGAGCGTGACCTCGCCGGTGACGGCCGTGCCGACCCAGCGCTGGAGCGACTCGCGGATCATCAGGGCCTGCGGGTCGAGCCAGCGGCCCTCGTACATCAGCCGGCCGAGGCGGCGGCCCTCGTTGTGGTACTGGGCGAGGGTGTCCTCGTTGTGGATGGCGTTGACCAGCCGCTCGTAGGCCGCGTGCAGCAGGGCCATGCC
This sequence comes from Kitasatospora sp. NPDC056181, assembly GCF_042266225.1. Taxonomy (NCBI): domain Bacteria; kingdom Bacillati; phylum Actinomycetota; class Actinomycetes; order Kitasatosporales; family Streptomycetaceae; genus Kitasatospora; species Kitasatospora sp. NPDC056181. The sequence continues at coordinate 7,435 of NZ_JBHJUK010000229.1, read as the reverse complement.
GGGCGCCTCGTAGATGCCGCGGCTCTTGGCCTCGATGATCCGGTTCTCGATCTGGTCCGACATGCCCAGGCCGTGGCGGCCGCCGATGGCGTTCGCCTCCATCACCAGGTCGACCGGGGAGGCGAAGGTCTTGCCGTTGATCGTGACGGGGCGGCCCTGGTCGAAGCCGATGGTCACGTCCTCGGTCGCGATCTCGACCGACGGGTCCCAGAACCGCACGCCCATGATCGGGTCGACCGTCTCGACGCCGGTGTTCAGGTGCTCCAGCGTCTTGGCCTCGTGGGTGGCGCCCCAGATGTTGGCGTCGGTGGAGTAGGCCTTCTCGGTGCTGTCGCGGTACGGCAGGTCGTGGGCGAGGAGCCACTCCGACATTTCCTTGCGGCCGCCGAGCTCGGTCACGAAGTCCGCGTCCAGCCAGGGCTTGTAGATCCGCAGGTGCGGGTTGGCGAGCAGGCCGTAGCGGTAGAACCGCTCGATGTCGTTGCCCTTGAAGGTGGAGCCGTCGCCCCAGATCTGGACGTCGTCCTCCAGCATCGCCCGGACCAGGAGGGTGCCGGTGACGGCACGGCCGAGCGGCGTGGTGTTGAAGTAGGAGCGGCCGCCGGAGCGGATGTGGAACGCGCCGCAGGTGAGCGCGGCCAGGCCCTCCTCGACCAGCGCCGCACGGCAGTCGACCAGACGCGCGAGCTCGGCGCCGTAGGCCTTCGCACGGCCGGGAACCGACGCGATGTCGGGCTCGTCGTACTGGCCGATGTCGGCGGTGTAGGTGCAGGGGACGGCGCCCTTGTCGCGCATCCACGCGACCGCGACCGAGGTGTCGAGGCCGCCGGAGAAGGCGATGCCGACGCGCTCGCCGGCGGGAAGGGAGGTGAGGACCTTGGACATGGGAAGAGTATGCATGATGTCGCATGGTCATGCAAGCGGCTCCGTATTCCTCCTCGTGACCGGCCGGGCGGCCCGGCCGGGCCCGTCCCCGCCGCCGTCACTGCGGTGGGGCCGAGGGTGGATTCGATGACGGATTCGATGACGGATTCGAGGGCCGGGCGTCGGTGGGGCGGCCGGCGATCGCGTCGTAGACCCTGATCCGCAGCGTGCGCCGCCAGCCCTCGCGTTCCTCCCGCGCGACGGCGCGGGCGGCCTTGCGACTGCCCTCGCGGTAGAACCGGCGGGCCCACGGCGACCCAGGCCGGGCCAGCCGCACGGCGCCGACCAGGGCGAACAGGGGCACCAGGATGCCGAGCAGGCCGGTGAACGTCTTCCCCTTGGTGATCGTCACCAGGGCGAGCGCCCCGTTGAGGAGGACGGCGGTGACGTAGGACCAGTCGGAGACCGGTGCGCCGTCGGACGCGGTGTCGCTCACGCCGAACGGGGTGGCGCCGAGGAGCAGCAGCCCGCACGCGGCCGTGCCGAGGACCACGGTGTCCACCGAGAGCCGGCCCTGTTCGGACCAGTAGACGTCCTGCAGGTGCAGGATCAGCGCGAACTCGTCCAGCACGAGCGCGGTGCCGATGCCGAACAGCGCACCGAGCACCTCGCCCCAGGGGCGGTGGTGCCCCGCCGGCGAGGCCAGCCCCACCCCGGCCACGATCATGAAGACGGCACCGAACACCACGTGGTGGATGTGCAGCCCGCCGGGTGTGACGTTCTGCGGCCACCAGGACACCTGCGCCCGGATCATCCGGACACTGATCCTGATGAACAGGAACGCCCCGATCAGGCCGAGCAGGAGGCAGAACAGGGGCTGCTTCCCGGGGTCGAGGATCTCTCGGTGGTACCAGTCCGGCGTCGCCATGCCGACATCGTGGCACCGCGGTGGCGCGGAGCCCGCCGACCGCGGGGCGCATCACCCCCGGACGGCGGGACGGCCTTCCCGGGACGCGCCCGCGCGCCGCCTGCCGGGTCCCGCGCCGTCCGGTGCCCGGCCCGCCGTCCGGACCTCTCCCGGTCGCCCGGGCGAGTGAATCGGCGCCGCTTCCCGGAGGGGGCGGCCCGGCCGCCGCGCGGGCCGTGCCGAAGGTGATGCGGTGGCCCCGAGGACAGCGCGGGGCCACCGTCCGGACGAGGGCAGCGCGCCACCGGCCCCCGCCGGTGCGACGGTCCCTCACCCCCCTTCGAACGGAGCCCAGTGACCACCACTTCCCGACTGCTCCAGGCCGCCGGCGCCCTGCTCCTCGCCGCCGCCGTCAGCGCCTGCTCCAGCTCCGGATCGGGCGGCGGCAGTGCGACGTCTCCCGCGGCGACGTCCCCGGCAGCGTCCTCTCCTGCGGCCACCTCTCCCGCGGCGACGTCTCCTGCAGCCGCCTCCCCGGCGTCCCCCTCCCCGGCAGCCACGTCTCCCGCCGGCACGGCGTCGCCGTCCGGTGCGAACAGCAACGCCGCCGTACGGGTGTCGATCAAGAACTTCCTGTTCGAACCGGCCGCCATCACCGTGCAGCCCGGCGCAACGGTCACCGTCGTCAACGAGGACTCCACCGCCCACACCCTCACCGCGAGTGACAAGTCCTTCGACACCGGCACCATCGCCCCCGGCGGGACGGCGACCTTCACCGCACCGGCCCAGACCGGAAGCCACCCCTACATCTGCTCCATCCACCCGTTCATGCACGGCACCCTCACCGTCAGCTGACCCCGCCCCACCGGTTCCCGGAGGTACCCGTCATGGCCAGCCCCGACCCCGGCCCCGTGCGCCACGGTCGCGCCCTCGACGTCGTCCTGCGCCTGCTCGCGGCGGCCGGGCTGGCCTTGGACGCCGCCGTGCACGCCCGCCTCGCCGGCCAGTACGACGCCGTCACGGCGACGATCAGCCAAGGGACGCTCTTCCGCGCCGAGGCCGCCGCGGCGAGTCTGGCGGTCCTGCTCGTCCTGTTCTGGCGCCACCGGATCGGCGACGCCTTCGCCTGGCTGACCGCGGCCGCCGGCCTCGCCGCGATCCTCCTCTACCGCTACGTCGACGTCGGAGCCCTGGGGCCGCTGCCGAACATGTACGAACCGATCTGGTCCGATGACAAGACCACCGCCGCCTGGGCGCAGGCGGTCGCGGTGGCCGCCCTCACCGTCCTGCTGGTCCGCCACGGCCGGTGGCGCGGGCCCGGCCGCACGTCGGAGTCCGGTCGCACGTCGGCGTCCGGAAGCACGTCGGAGTCCGGTCCGGCGTGACGCCCGGCCGTCGGTGCGTCGCTCCGGGCGGGTGTTTCCCGCGGCCGTCCCGAACGCCGTCCGCCGTCCGGCCGGCTGCACTTCCGGTCGGCCGCCCCGCCGCGACGGCTACGACCCGGCCGCCGGGAGGCCACGGCCCGCGACCCAAGGGAGAGGGAGCCTCACATCCGGGATCTCAGCACGTCGACCTCACAGCCCGGTGCGAACGGGTCGAAACCGTGCTCGTTCAGCCAGCGAACCACCAGCAGGCTTCGCAACGACCACCATGCGTGGATCACGTCGAGGTCGATGCCGGTGCCATAGCCGGCGACGACGTCGTCGAGGTGTTCCTCGTGTCCGAGCGTGAAGGTGGCGAGGTCGTACAGGGCATCTCCCCGGCCCGCCTCGGACCAGTCGATGATGCCGGTGACCTCGCCGCCGTCGACGAACACGTGCGCGATCTGCAGGTCGCCGTGCGTGAACGCCGGATTCCACGGCCGGAGCGCGGCCTCGGCGACCTCGCGGTTGCGGGTGACCAGGTCGGCGGGCAGGACGCCGTTCGACACGAGCAACTCGCACTCGTCGTCGAGTTCCGCCGTCAGCGCGACGATGCTCCGGCCGGCCCGGCCCGGCCAGGGCGGCAGCGGCGCTTCGTGCAGCTTCCGGATGGCGGCGCCCGCCGCGGCCCACGCCGCCGGCGACCCGGTCGACGGTCCCCCGAGGCGCCCGAGCGTCGTCCCCGGGAGTGCGGCGAGGGCGAGCACGGGCGGCTTGCGCCACAGGACCTCCGGGGTCGGGACCGGCGCGAGGGACATCGCCTCGACCTCGACGTCGATGCGCGCCTGGTCGGCGTCCACCTTCAGGAACACGTCGCCGACGCGCAGGGTGGCGCGCTCGGAATGGGCGACGACGACTCTGACCTCATCCATGGGCGACCAGTATCCCGGGGGCGATCGCCGACGTCGCCGGGTTTATCGCGTGCAATGACGAGGCCGGTGCGTCCCGATGCCACCCGGCCGCCTCGTGCACGACACCCGCCTCTGGCCGGGTCACGTGATCCGTCGGACAGGATTCATGCCGCCGGACCAAGGTCGCCTTCGATGGTGGTCAGGGTGATCGGGGGCCGGTCCCACAGGGCGAGGAGTTCGTTGGCGAGGTCCGCGACGGCCAAGGGGTCCTCGTCGAAGGGGGCATTGATGGCGACCGCCAACAGGCCGCGCGGGACGATGTCGGCATCGAGGAGGACGCGCCACTCCTGGGACCCGAGTTCCAGGTACTCCAGCCCGGTGAGCCCGGCGATTTCCCAAGGGTCGGCGAGAGTGCCGGGGTGGGCGCTGAGGGTTCGCAGCCGCGGGAGCCCTGTCAGTGGTGCGATGCTGATCGGCTGACCGGTCGACATGCCGACGGACAGAACCTCCAGGCCGGGGTGGACGCTGTCAACAAGGCTCTGCTGACTGTATGCGTGGGCCGCAGCCTTGGTCGGCGGGTGGTTCTCCGGGCTGCCGGTTCGTGCGGCGGGCCGGTCGAGCATCAGGTCGGTGAGGGAGTCGGCGACGAGCCTGGCGCCGATGTCCTCCTCATGGGAGATTTTGATGATCTGTCCGGTGTGCCCCTGCGGGCCCGGCGTCAGGTCGACGGCAAGCCGGTCGCCGCCGCCGTTGTCGCCGAAGACGATCCAGCCCGGTGAGCCGGCCAGCCCCTGCACGGCGGCGGTGGGCCGCGTGTCCACCACTTCCATGGCCGCGCGCTGCCATGGGCATTCGCGGGTCGCCGCCTCGGCGACGTACAGGCCTGCCAGGCCGAAGAGTTCGCAGCGGACCGCCTTGGAATGGCGGCTCGCCGCCTCGAAGTCACTACCCCAGTCCGCCCAGTCCGCCCGTGTCACCCGGTAGAGCGCTTTGAGCTCCTCGGGCAGGGGGATGCCCAGGCGCGTCTCCGCCGCTGCGATCTCGGCCTCCGTGGCGCCGACGGCGCCGGGCAGACGCTCGCGCAGCGTCCGTTCGAGCAGCGCCGGGTCCGCCGACGGCGCCGGCGCCGCCCCTGACGCCGGGTCGGGAAGGCGGCGCCAGGGCTCGGGAAGCGCGTCCTCGACCAGGACAAGCGCCCCCGGATTCGGACCGATGCCGTGCTCCACTGCCGGGCTGGGCCGGAGTATGTGGAGCCGGGTCCTTCCCGCCGCCTCGATCTCCACCGCGAACGTCACAGTGTTGACGTCGTCGTTCACCAGGGTGCTGTGCACCCGCCGCACGGCGTCGTGCGTCATCTGCTTCAGGGGCACGCTCCAGCCGCCCCGGCCGATGAAGCCCACCACGCGTCCGCCCGGGGTGGCGAGGTGTTCCGCATGCGCTGCCCGCAGGAGCCGCAGTAGGGGCTCCCAGGTCTCGAAGTCGTGAACCGACAAGGTGGAGTTCTCTTGATCGTCCATACACAGACCGTACCCGGGGACTCGGACACCCGACCCCGTCGGCCCCGCACGCCGTTGTGCGGCCCGGCACGTCACTTGTCGCCGAGGGCGCGGCTCGACGTGCGGTTCCTCGGTCAGCCCGGCGCGACAACTGCCGCTGCACCAGCACGGCAACTGACGGCTGGTCACTCGTTCGGAACCCGGGTCGCCGACCCGCCTCACCCGGGTTCGGCCGGCGGGTAGGGCTGATCGTCCTCGCGGCGGGCCACGCCGTGGCCCGTGACGCGCCAGGAGAGGCTGTGGCGGGCCAGGGCCCACGATTCGGGTGCCCGCCGGACCCAGGTCACCCAGTCCCGTAGTTCGGGGAGTGCCTGCTCGCGCAGGATGCCGCGGGCGTGGGCCCGTTCGCCGGTCGGGAGCGGGCCGATGGTGATCCCTACGCGCGACCAGTCGGCGGGGAACTTGTGGTATCCGTAGTTCGAGGTGGTCAAGCGGTTCCGTACGGCTTGCAGGAGCGTGCTGTCGTGCAGAGGATGCTCGACGAAGCCGAGGCGGACCTCAGCCATCAGTGGTTCGCCGAGCACCGCGCGGATGTCCGTCGGAGTGAGCGGCCACGACAGGTGGCGAGGCAGTCTGCGGTTTCGAGCTGGCATGCGCCGGAGAGTGGCACACTCCCCGGCGCAGGCGCATGCGGGTTTTGACACCACGAGATCGATGTCCGTAGGGGACGACCGATTCGTCGCCGGCATGACGGTCGGCTTGAACGCGGAACCGCGGCCAAGCCCCTCCGTGTTCAAGAGGGTCGTGACCAAGTCTCAGCCGTTGACGGCCTCCACGATCTGCAGGGCGGCCTGGGCGGGCGTGAGGTGCGTGGTGTCGACGACTTCGGCCTCGCCGTGCAGCCACGTGCGGGCAGCCTCGGCGTAGGGCTCAAGGTACTTGAGGCGGAACCAGGAGTCGGGACCGACAACAGTGTCCCCCGCGATGCGCCCGCGGAGGGTCTCCTGGTCGGCATGGAGGACGAAGTGCCGCACCGGAATGGAGTGTTGGGCGAGGCCTGTGCTGATCTCGCGCCAGTACTGCTCGACCAGGACGGTCATCGGCATCACCAGAGTCCCACCCGTGTAGTCGAGTACGCGGCGGGCGGTCTCGACCACGAGTGGCCGCCACGGCGGCCAGTGCTGGAAGTTGTCCGTCTCGGGCAGCCCCGGCGTGATGTCCATGAGCGTCTCGCCGACCTTCTCGGCGTCGAACACCCGTGAATCCGGGATCAGCTGCTGCACGAGGGTGCTGGTCGTCGTCTTGCCTACGCCGTGGGTGCCGTTGAGCCATACGATCACGGGCCCGACGCTAGCGGTGTTCAGGCCGCGGTCTGGTGCCGATCACGTCACAGGACTGGCACAGCGGAACATCGCGAAGCGTCGGACTCGCCTTCGAGACGCTGCACGGAGACGTGACACGAAGCGCGGAACCTACATCCCTGATGGGCCTGAAGCGGTGGCTGTACGTCCTGGTGTGGTGTGTGGGACATGCGAATGGGGTCGGGCCGACCGCCGTGGGACGTGGGCGCCGGGAAGTGGTGCGGATCCGGGCGGCCACCCTGTTCGGGCGCACCGGCGGGCTGATCCGCCCCGCTCCACGGCGCGCGCCTGCACCGGCTACCTTCCCCGACCGGCCGCGCGACGGCAGCAACGGGTCGGCCGGCTCGCAGGGTTCATCAGGAACCATACGCTGCGATAGATCAGCACCCACGACCGGCATCATTGCCGCACGACCATCAAGTCGCGTGGGACAACCTCTAACTGGGCGTTTCGTTCCTGGTTTTGAGGGTCAGGTTCCGCGCCAGGTGGGGGTGGATTCGCCAGTCAGGCGGCGGGTCATGAGGTTGATCATCGC
>NZ_JBHJUK010000228.1:0-10092 GCF_042266225.1 Kitasatospora sp. NPDC056181 | reverse complement strand
GAGCAGGGGCCACTGCTCCGGTCCCCGGCCCGCACCGGTCGGATCAGTACGCGCTGTCGTACGTGTAGAACTTGGTGTGGTCCAGCAGGTCGGCCGGGGTGACGTCGTTCCACGGCTTCATGGTGTCGTTGAGGGCGACCACGTTCCTGGTGCGGCGGACCGGCTGGTAGCCCTGGCCCGCGTGGCGGCTCTGCCAGCCGGCCCAGAGGCGGTCGATCATGCAGTGGTGCATCCAGAACACCGGGTCGTTGGGCGACATTCCGGTGCTCATGGTGCCGCCGACCCAGACGTGCACCCGGTTGTGCACGTTGACGCCCACCCAGCCCTCCAGGTTGTTGCGGAAGCCCGCACTGGAGCTGTTGAACGGCGCGGCATCGTACGTGGCGATCCCCAGCACGGCGTCCACGTCGGCCTTGGTCGGCAGGTCCTCGCCGCTCTGGCCCAGCCGGCGGATCAGGTAGTTGCGGGTGTCGGGCCTGACGGTGAGCGTCCAGTTGCCGGAGCTCTGCGCGAACGGGCCGGTGGTCACGCGGCCGTCGCTGCCGGCACCGCCTCCGCCGAGAAGGTCCGGGCCCCAGAGCGAGGAGTCCGGGCTGCGGTCGGTGGTCCAGTCCCAGTACGGCAGCGTGACGGTGGCGTCGATCGCCTGCAGTGCCCGCTCGAAGCGCAGCAGGAAGCTGCGGTGCCAGGGCAGGAAGGACGGCGAGCGGTGACCGGTGCGCTCGGTGGTGTCGGTGTCGCTCATGATGAAGTCGTTGTGCGTGCTGACGAACGCGTCGTAGGCACCGCGGCGCTTGAGTTCCAGGACCGCGTTGACGAAAGCGCGCTTCTCCGCGGCCGTCAGGGTCGCCTGGTTCTTGCGGACTGCCATTGGTTCTTCCTTCGAGGGTGGTCTGTGCGGAGGCCGGAGTGCGGTCCGAAATCAGGCGGCGAGCGGGGCCAGGTCGGCGCCGTCCAGGGAGTTGACGGCAGCCCGGACCAACGCGCGCGGCGTGGTGAAGGTCTGGTAGTGGTTGATGACGCTGATCCAGGTGCCGTCCGCATTGCGCATCATGTGCAGTTCGCGGCCGTCGATCAGCACCATGTAGCCGCTCATCGCGTGGTGGCCGTCGCCGGACATCGGCATGCCCTGGATGCGGCGGCCGCGGAAGACCTCGTCGAAGCTTTCGCCGCCCTCCGTGTCGGCGCCGCTGGCGGGTGTCACGGTGGGGCCGGTGAGGCCCAGGACGACCGTGCCCGCGGCGACGGCCGTCGCGGCAACGGCGCCTTGCAGCATCCGGCGGCGGGTGATTTCGGTGGTGGTGTCTTCGGACATGGCAGTGCCCCCAGATGGAAAACGTGAGGAAGTTTCAGTGCCCCCGTAGCACGCGGACCGGTCGGCAGATTCGGCGGCGATCGGCCCGCTCGAAATCATTCCTACCAGTCGTGAGCGAACAGTCCCGATGCGTGATCGACTTGAGGACCAAAAGTGCTCATTTCAAGCCGGTCACGTGAAGGATGTTGCATCTTCTACAGAAGCCAGAGCTTCGGTTCACAGCGAATCCTGCGCGCGAAAACCGGAGATCCTTCACCCTGGCGGCCACCACGCCGCAAGGCCTGCGGCCCTGACGCACCCCTTGTGACGGTCGTTACACGAACAGGTTGACGCGATGCCACCAGGTGATCACGCGCTGCCCCGCCCTGCCGACACGGCCTCGATGGCGGGTGATCCGGCGGTGGGTACGGACGCTTCTCGATGGCGTCCAGGTACTGACGCAGAGTCCGTCCGTCGACGGGGACCGAGTCGATGCCCCGGATGACCTCGCCGGCGCGAAGGCCTGCCGGCCCCGGCCGTGGTGGCACGTGCCCGGGCTCCCCGATCGGGCGGTAGCGAACGAGCCGTCGGCACAGACAGCCGCCGACCCGGCCGTAGTGGGCGTACTGGCCTTCGGAGTCGAGGATCGACGAGCAGGCGCAGAGCCGCTCGACCACCTTCTTCACGCCCTGCCTGACCAGCGGCTCCATGGCTGACACACCCCAGGAGTCCCGCTGCCCGCCGTGTTCACCCCGCACGCCACCCCAGGAGCTCCCCGGCCTTCGGGAACGAGGTGTCGTCGATCACCCACTCCTCCGGCGCGAGGGCGGAGGTCGTCTCCCGGACGATCCGCCGCAGCACCGGCGCGTGGTCCCGCGGCGACTGGCCGACGAACTGCCGCAGGGCCCGCATGTTCCCGTCCCGCAGCCGCTCGGCGATCGGCCGGATCGACGTGCGCCACCCATCCGGCATCAGCCCTTGCAGGTGGCAATCCCCCTGCCGGCGCCGGTCCTTGCGCGCCCGGGACGCGAACACCTCGGCCACGAACGCGCCGAGGTGTTCGCGCGGCTTCTCCACCTCACCAGGATCCACCGGCCGCAGCGCGCACCGCCGCGGCAACGGTGACCCGGACGACGGCGTCCGTCAGTACGAAGCGCTGGTGGCGCACCGGCCGAGGTCGGTGTTGCACACGACGACGTACGAGGTGATTCCGGAGTCCTGGAGCTGGAGGGTGTAGTGCTTGTCGCCCCGGACGTTGCTGTAGGCGCTGGACCAGCGGCCGTTCGACTGCTGGAGGTTGACCGTACAGTAGTTGCCCGTAGTGGAGATCACGTAGCCCTGCACCCAGTCGTGCCCGTTGTAGTACTGAACGTTCATGCCTCCGGCACAGCCGGGGACGTTGGCGGGGTAGGTGGCGTCGGCCGACGCCACCCCAGTGCTGAGACCCAGGCTGCCTGCGGCGACGGCAGTCACGGCGGCGAGGCGGACGGCAGTGCGCAACCCAATCATCGTTTCCCCCTGTGGAGTTGGCGGCTGATTCCTGCGACCTATGCTGCCATCGAACCCCCCTGAAGGCACGTCTCCCGCACGAATCCACACACGCCTGGGACGACCTGCCGCGCGCGGCGTGGCGGCAGCCGTGGCCGGAGCCCCTCGGCCGAACCAGAGCCCGGCTCAGCGGTGTTCGGGGTTCTCGAAGTCGAATCGGCAGCCGGCGTCCCACTCGGAGCGCTGGTTGCCGTGGGCGGGGATGCCGCCGGCGTCCTTGAGCATGCGGGCCAGGTGGAGCAGGTTCCACGTCATGAAGGTGGCGTTGCGGTTGGTGAAGTCGTTCTCCGGGCCGCCGGAGCCGGGGTCCAGGTAGGACGGGCCGGGGCCCGCCTCGCCCACCCAGCCGGCGTCGGCCTGCGGCGGGATCGTGTAGCCCAGGTGCTGGAGGCTGTAGAGCACGTTCATCGCGCAGTGCTTGGCACCGTCCTCGTTCCCGGTGATCAGACAGCCGCCGACGCGGCCGTAGTAGGCGTACTGGCCCTCGGAGTTGAGGATCGACGAGCAGGCGTAGAGCCGCTCGATCACCTTCTTCGTCACGGAGGAGTTGTCCCCGAGCCAGATCGGGCCGGCGAGGACGAGGATGTCGGCGGCCATCACCTGGCTGTAGAGGACCGGCCAGTCGTCCGTCTCCCAGCCGTGCTCGGTCATGTCCGGCCAGACGCCGGTGGCGATGTCGTGGTCGACCGCGCGGAGCACGTCGACCTGGACGCCCTGGCGCTGCATGATGCCGGTGCTGACGTCGATCAGGCCCTGGGTGTGGCTGCGTTCGGGTGAGCGCTTGAGCGTGCAGTTGATCACCAGGGCGCGCAGGTCGTCGTGGCGGCGGGGCGGGGCGGGCTGCGGAGCGGACATCGGCGGGGCCTTTCGACGGGCCTTGCGAACCTCGCGACGGGCCGTGCGACGGGTCATGTCGCCGGCCCGGCGGCGGGTTTCGTGGCGGAGCGGTCGCCCACCAGTCCAACCGGACCGCACCGCCGCCGCCTGCCGGGTGGGCCGACCGCCTTACGGGGCCGACCCGCCCGGTGGACGCACCCGGTGGACGCACCCGGTGGACGCACCCGGTGGACCCGCCGGGCGGGCGGAGTCCGCCGGGCCGGACCGTCAGGCGCCGTCCGGCTGGTCGAGCGGGGGAAGGACCGGGGTCACGAACAGCCGACCCGCCAGGGCGGCCCCCGCGGTGACGGCGGCGAGGGTGGCGTCGTAGAGCGGGCGCAGGTTGCGCTGGTGCCAGAGGGTCTGGGTGGTGGCCCAGGCGGCGTCGCGGGCACGGGCGATGGAGAAGCTGGCGACGATGTGCTTCAGCGGTTCGGCGGCCTCGGTGGCAGCCCGGATGACCTGCGCCTCGAAGGAGGCCCGGACCTCCGCCTCGACCTGGGCCAGCAGCTCGTTCACCTTGAGGTAGTCGGCGTGCACGGGCGGCGTCTCCGGCGTGGTGCGGCGTTCGATGCAGGTCGACACCACGGCGAGCGGGAGGTCGTGGCTGATGTGCGCGTTCATCCCGGCGAAGGCGAACTGGACCGGCCAGACCACCCGGTTGTCCCTCGCGTCGAACAGCGGCTGCCAGGACGCGTTCACCGGGCTGCCGGCCTCGGCCGCGTCCACGGCGTCGAAGTAGAGGTTGGCGAAGACCACGTCCAGGCGCTCGATGAACGCCTGGTCCTGGAAGAAGCCGGCCTGGAGGCGTTCGCCCACCAGCTCGGTGACCCGCAGGTACATCCGGTTGAAGCAGGCGACGCCGTCCCGCGGGTCCTGCCGGGCCTCGATCGCCCGCATCCGCTCGACGACCTCCTCGACGCTCTGTGCGCTCCTGGTCCGCGACTGGGTCATGGTGTCCCCTTCCGAGGCGTTGGGTGGTGCCGTTCGGTCCGACTGCCACCCATACACACCGCCCGCCACCGCCACGCCCGCCGCCGTCCCGGACACACCGGCCCCGTTCACCCGAACCGCCCCTCGCGGCCGTCGGCCGGGAGGGGCGGCAGGGGCGACCGGTCCCGGGCCTACCCCACGGGCCAGCCGTCCACCGTGGTGATGCTGCGGTGGTAGGGCCCGTCCGGCCCGGTGCTGCGGTAGTCCTCCACCGAGCCGCCGGTGCGCACGGTGCTGTCCCCGTCGTGCCGGTGGGCGGTCGGGCGCAGGGTGTGGTCGACGGTGGACCGCCCGGTGGTCCGGCCGCCGACGGCACTGGTGTCCTCGCGGTGGTAGCCGAGTTCCATGGCCGTCCGCTGGTCGCTGTTGCCGGCCGCGTCCCGGGTGACCTTGTAGCTGACGTCCAGCGGTTCGCCCTCGTGGACGGTGGTGGTGCGGTGCGGGCCGGCGCCCCAGCTGGCGGTGGTCCGGGTCAGGTCGGTGCGGTTGTGCAGGGTGAGGTCGTTGCCGCCGTCGCGCAGCTGCTGGGCGGAGCCGAAGACGAGGTCGTCGCGGACCTCGGTGGTGACGCGCCCGTGCGAGGTCTGCACCCAGCCGCGCGCCAGGTCGTGCCGGTTCGCCGTCACGTTCCAGTCCCCGCTGCCGCCGCCGTGGTCCGTGAGGACCGTCCCGACCGCCGCCTCCGGTGCCACCCGGTACTCGGTGAGCTGCCCGGTGGTGCGGGCGGCGCCGCGGTCGACCTCGGCGAACAGGTTGACCTGCCCGCTCCAGAGGTCGTTGGCCTGGGCCTCCGCCGCGTTGACGGCGATGCCGACGGAGTGCGGGCGGCCGTCCAGCAGCAGGCCGACGTACGGGGTGAGGTCGACCCGGTACGCGGGCAGGTCGAAGGCGAAGACCCCGGGCGTGGGCCGCCAGAGCAGCGGGTCCCATCCGCCGGTGTAGATCACCGGGTAGGGCCAGACCGCGCCGGCCGTCCGTCCGTCGATGCTGAGCCGCAGCTCACGGAACGGCCCCTTCCCGCACACCCCGGACCCCGGGTTGGCGCGGGCGAACTCGTCCGGCGCCGACGCGTACGCGAACTCCTCGCACGCGCCCCCGCCCCGCACGTACACCTCGGCGGTCAGCCGCTCCAGGTTCTGCGGGAAGGTGAGCTCGCGGCCGGCCGCCGGCGCGGCCTGGGTGAGCCCGAACGCCCCGGTGGTCAGCACCCGGTCGGCGGTGCGGGCCGCGGGCCACCGCGCGGAGGTGGTGTAGAAGGTGAGGCTCGCCGAGATCCGGAACACCCCGGTGTAGGTGGCGTCGGTGACGTTGGCCAGGTCGAAGGAGAACGGCTGCGCCCCGCCCGCGAACAGCGGCGCGTACCGGGTGACGTCCCGCTCGACCGCCCACTCGATGCCGTCCTTGGAGGGCTCGGGCGTGGACGAGAGCAGCACCTGCACTCCGCCGACCCGCACGCTGAACAGCCGGTCGAACTGCCGGCCGGCCACCTGTCCGTGCAGGTCCATCACCACCGCCGACCACGGCCCCGCGCACTCCGCCGGCGGCGCCACGGTGGCGCTGTACGGCGTGTCCGGCGGATTCCCGTACCCGTCCCGGAACGGCTGGTCGTGCATCACCTCGACCGTGCACGAGCGCGTGTCCGGCCTGGTGAGCGGCCTGACCGCGCTGAGCGGGTCGTGGTAGTCGCTGCCGAAGTCGGCGTGCGCGGGCCCGGCGGCGGCCAGCGCCCCGGTGAGGGCGAGCAGGACCGCCCCCAACAGGCGGCCTGCTCGGCGAAACAGCGGACGAACAGCCATCGGTGTCCCTCTCCTCGGCCCGGACGGACGACCCCGGCATCCTCCCGACAGTGGCATGCCACCGTCAATACTCGTGCCCGCCGGAAGCCTGACTCCGGGCTCGGCTCCGGGCCCCGGACTCCGGCTCCGGTATGGCGTTTCGGCAACGAATGCAACCTTCCGCATCCACGGTGCGTGCACGCTCTGGTAGGGATGTGGCGGTTGCGGGCGCGGGTCGGCGCCGCGCGGCACGCGGGAGGGGAAGCACGTGGGCACGACATCGAGGGTGGCCGTCATCGCCGCCGAACAACTGGCCGTCGACCGGGCGTACGCCTGCTACGACGCGAAACTGGCCGAACTCGCGGACGGGGGCGCGGCCGCTGCGGCGGCCAGCGGCAAGGACGGCATCGCCGCCCGGGCCGAGTCCCGGGCCCGGGCGGACGTCTTCCGCCTCGACGACGAGAACCTCGTCACGATGCGCGTGGACGCCCAACCGGACGGAGCGGCCGAACCGGAGGTCTTCTACCTCGGGCGGCGGACGGTCCACGACCCCGAGACCAGCGACACCGTGGTCATCTCCTGGACCAACGCGCTCGCCACCGCCTGGCGCCTGGCCACGCCCGACGCCCCCGGTGAGGTGCGACTGCGGCGCCGTCTGGACTGCGACGGACGGACGGTCACGGACTACCGCGACGACATCGTGCCGTCGGCCGCCACCGGGGCCGAAGCCGGCGTCCCGTCCCCCGGGGACGCGGACCGCACCGCGCGTACCGCCCGGCCCGTCGTGGACGACCTCCTCCTCAGGGACCTCGACCGCTCCCGGCGCACCCTCATGCGCGACATCGTCGAAACCATCCAGCCCGATCAGATGGCCCTGGTGGCCGGCCCGTCCACCGATGTCCTGGTCGTCCAGGGCGGCCCCGGGACCGGGAAGTCCGCCGTCGGACTGCACCGGGTCACCTGGCTCGTCGACAACAGGCGCTTCCGGGCCGAGGACATCCTGGTCGTCGGGCCGCACCGGCGGTTCCTCGAATACGTCGGCAGGGTCCTTCCGACCCTGGGCACGCGCAACGTCACCGCGGTCGAGCTCCCCCTGCTCTGGCCAGGCGGCGTACGGGCCCAGGACGACGCGGCCGTCCGCCGGGTCAAGTCCGACGAGCGCATGGCGGAGGTGCTGCGCCGGAGGGTGGAGGGCAACTGCCGGCGGGCCGCCGTCGAGGCCGCCGTGGCCCCTGCCGAGGACGGCCGGGAGGAGCCGGTGCTCACCGTCGTCCTGGGCAGCGCGCCGCTGCGGGTGCCGGCTTCCGAGGTCCTCCGCGCCTTCGACGACGCCCGCGACGGCACGGGGCACTACCGGGCACGCCGCGACCGCTTCCGCAACCTGCTGGTGGACCGCCTGCTGGCCGCGTTGCAGCAGGGGTTCCCCCAGCGGGCCCTCGACCAGGCCGTCCGGCGGGACGTCGAGCGCCACCGCCAGGTGTCCGCACTCGTCGAACGGGCCTGGCCGCCGCTCAGCCCCGAGGAGGCGTTGCGAAGCCTGCTGAACACGCCCGCCAGGCTGGCCGAGTGCGCCTCCGGGGTGCTCGACGCGCAGGAGCAGGCGCTGTTGCGGCGCCCGGCGGCCGAGCGCGCCGAGGACGAGCCCTGGACGCTCGACGACCTGGTGTGCCTGGAGGAACTGCGCTCCCTCATCTCGGGCGAGACCCCGCAGCGCTACCCCCACATCGTGGTGGACGAGGCCCAGGACCTCACCCCCATGCAGGCCAGATCACTGCGGCGGCGGAACCCGAAGGGGTCGATGACCGTCCTCGGCGACCTCGCCCAGGCCACCGGCCCGCACGGCTACGCGGACTGGGAGCGGATCGCCCGGATCCTGGCGGGTGAGGGCGGCTGGCACCTCGAACAGCTCACCACCAGCTACCGGGTGCCGGCCCGGATCATGGAGTTCGTCGCCCCCCTGGCCCGCGAGGTGGCCCCGTCCGTTCCGTTCCCCGTCGCCGTCAAGGAGGCGGACGGGGAGGCCGTACGCATCGTGGAGACCACTCCCTGGCAGCTGCTGGCCGAGGCGGTCGGGCACGCGGCACGGCTCGCCGGCTCCGACGGCCGTACCCAGCGCTCGATCGCCCTGGTCGTCCCCGAGGACTCGGACTGGCTCGCGCAGGTCCAGCTGCTGGTCGACTCCGCGGAGGAGATGACCGACGAGGTGCGGGAGGCGGTGACCGTCCTGACCGCCGGTGAGGCGAAGGGCATGGAGTTCGACCACGTCCTGGTCCTGGAGCCGGCCACGATCACCGCCCGCGGCCCCGAGGGAGCGCGCCAGCTGTACGTGGCGCTGACCCGGAGCACCCAGACGCTGACGGTCCTACACGCCTCACCGCTGCCGGCGGTCATGCTGCCCGCCGCCGACGGGACGCCCCCCGCCGACGCCGACGCCGACCGGCGCCCCGGCCCCGGCACCGGCCTCGGCACCGTGGATGCCGTGCGTTCCCTGGCCGTCGACGAGATCGAGGTGAGCGCCGAAGCGGGCACCGTGTTCGCCGGTCTCACGCCCGAGCAGCCGGGTCCGGCGAGTCCGGGGTTCCCCGCCCGGCTCCGGCGCTCCCTCGCAGCGGACCTGGCCAAGGGCCACGTCGAGATCTCGTCCCGCGGCGCACTGCTGGTCCGCGGGATCTCGCTCACCTGGACGCTCGCGCCGGACGGCCGGTCGGTCGTGTCCGTCCGCCGGCACACCCCCCTGGACGCGGAGATCCACGCCACCCTCGGCCTGCCCGAGGCGGACGAGCTCGAACCGGGTACGGGGTTGAGGGTCCGCGCCCTCGCCCACGGCGACCGGTTCCATTGGCGGGTCACCCCCGTGGCGACGGACCGGCAGCGGCGCTACGTCCTGGAGCTCCGGCAGGACGACCCGAGGCCCGAGCCCGGACAGGAGCTGGACGTCCGGGTCGTCCGGCGGCACTCCGACGTCTACGTCGTGGCGGCGGACGCCGCCCCGGGAACGCTGAGCGACGAGGAACCGGCGGCACTCGGCGGGCCGTCACCGGCCGCCCTGCTCACGGCCGAGCTCAGGGCCCTGGCCGACCAGGACCGGACGTGCCTCAGGCACGAGGCGGTCCGTCATCAGCTCAAGAGTTCGCTCCTCTTCGCCGGCCACCGGCCGGACGACTCGCCGATCGCCGACGTCATCCGGCCCGGCGCCCGGGGGCCGGTCGTCTACGAGGTCCTTCCGGCCGGCCGGACCTCGTACCACGCCGTTCGGGCCGGCGCCGTCCGCCTGCGGGAGATCGCGCAGGTCCTGCCCGACGCACCCGGGCGGCTCTGCGTGGTCCTGCCCGAGGCACCGGACGAGCCGTGGATCCCCGAACTCGTCCAGCGCGTCCTGGACGTCGCCGTCATGTGGCACTCCCCCACCGGATGGCAGGGCCCGGGCGGCTCCGAGCCGATGGGCGCCGCCGACGATGCCTGAACCCCGCGGGGCGCGGTCCGCGGGCGGGCCCGTCCGCACGCGCCGGTAACGAAGGGTGGGGCGGCAACCGGAGTGGAACGGTTGGCGCCCCCCCCCTAGGGCGGGTGCCACGGTGAGTACCGGGAGGGGCGCGCGGTCGTGTC
>NZ_JBHJUK010000227.1:0-10110 GCF_042266225.1 Kitasatospora sp. NPDC056181 | reverse complement strand
CGGACGCCCGTGCCCCCGGTTGCAACGGGGGGGTGGCGGCGTCCGGCCGCCGCCACGCCGCCGTGGCGGACCGTGGCCGCTTCGACCCGGCCGCGGCCAGCCCCGGATCGCCCTCGGCGCCGAG
Organism: Kitasatospora sp. NPDC056181; assembly: GCF_042266225.1. Classification (NCBI taxonomy): domain Bacteria; kingdom Bacillati; phylum Actinomycetota; class Actinomycetes; order Kitasatosporales; family Streptomycetaceae; genus Kitasatospora; species Kitasatospora sp. NPDC056181. The sequence continues at coordinate 9,986 of NZ_JBHJUK010000227.1, read as the reverse complement.
CTGCTCGAATCAGGCCGTCACCACAACGGGCCGGCCTCCGGCGCGAACTCGCCCACCGCCGCCCCTGCTTCGACGACCACCTGCCGGAACTGCACGCCGGCACGCGCCGCCGGAGAACGTCCGGGCCGGGGGCGGGGACGGTCCCCCGGACCTGAATCCACGGCCTACGGGTTCTCGTCGATCAGTTGCGCGCTGACGATGTGCGACCTCACGTCGTTCCTGGTGCGTTCCGCGAGCCCGGAGTCGGGCGAGTACGCGCTCACCGTGACCCAGAGGTTCCCCTGCTGCGGGACGCAGACCACGTTGGCGATCACATCGCCCGTCCCGCCGATCACCTGGTAGTCACCGTCACCCGCGAGGTCCCACACCTGGAAGCCCTGTGCCTGCAGCGCGTCCTGGGCGAAGCTCAGGCCGACGCCGAGGCTCGCCGCCTTGTTGAAGGTGCCCCAATGCGCATACATGTGCGTCTCCCTTCGCGAGGGGCCCGGGATACGTCCCGTCCCTTCAGTATCGCGCCGCCGACGCTCCGCAGGCATGGGACCACTGCCTCATTTCCACCCCCGCATCAGCGGGTCGGGAGTGCCCGGGCCCGGCCTCGCGGCGCGTCAACCCAGGCCCCCGATCAGCTCGTACGTCTCCCGGGTGTGCGGGTGGTCCGCCCCGAAGAGGCGCACCTGCCGCTGGTGGACGCCGTCGAGCATGGCCCTGGCCTCCGCGGGGCGCCCGCGCCGGGCGATCACCTGGGCGAGCAGGACGGTGGCGTTGAGGGTTCCGAGGTAGTCCGCGCCGAGCAGCCGCGTCCTCGCGCTGACGACGGCGCCGAGCTCCTCCTCGGCCTCCGGCAGCCGGCCGTCCAGGGCGACCACCCAGCCCAGCCGCTCACGCGTGGCGAGGGTGTCGTGGTGCTCGTCCCCGAACAGTGCGCGACGGATGCCGAGGATCGTCCGCAGCTCGGCCTCCGCCTCCTGGAGCCTGCCCTGCTGCCCGACCGTCCAGGCCAGGCGGTTGCGGCTCGCCAGCGTGGCCGGGTGGTCGATGCCGAACACGGCGGCCCGTCCGTCACAGGCGGTGCGGAACATCGACTCGGCCTCGTCCCAGCGCTTCCGGCGCGCGGCCACCCGGCCCAGAGCGTGGTAGGTGTCCAGCGTGTCCGGGTGCCGGGCTCCGAGGGTGCGTTCCTGGGCGGCCAGGACGGAGCGGAGGGCGGCACCGGCCTCCGGGTAACGCCCCAGGTCCGCCACGATGCGGGCGAGTTCGCCCTCGGTCCGCAGCGTGTCCCGCGCCTCGGCGCCGAGGTGCTCCACCTGGGCGGCGTGCAGCAGCCGCAGCCCGGTGTCGGCCTCCTGCCAACGGCCTTGCAGGGAAAGGCTCCGGCCCAGCCAGTAGCGGAGTCCGAGGACCTCCTGGTCGCCGGCCGGCAGCCGGCTCACGGCGGCGAGGGCAGCGCGGGCGACCTCCTCGCCCAACGCGGCGGGCCCGCTCCACTCGTAATAGTCGGTCAGGGTGCCCGCGGACCGGGCGATCCGGGTGAGGTCCCGCGGGCCGAGGCTGTCCGCGGTGGTGTTCAGCAGAGCCCGGAAGTGCGGTGCCAGGAGGCGGAAGGCCGGCCAGTCCGACGGCCGGTCCTGTTCGAGCTTCGCCAGCGCCTCGGTGATCAGGTCGGCGGCCGTGGAGCCGATCGCCCCGGCCACCGGGCGGCCGGCCCTTCGGTCGGCCACCAGGTGCGCGCGGCTGACGTCGGCGACCACGGGGTGCAGGATCAGGGCACGGTCGTCGCCGTCTTCCGAGGACGCCGGCAGCCGGCTCACCAGGCCGAGCCGGATGAGCCCGCGCATGCCCTGTTCGAGCCAGATGACCTGCTCCGTCGGCGTCGCCGCCTCCGCCGGGAGCAGCCGGGCGAGGAGCCCCACCTGCAACAGGTCGTCGGGGATCGGCGTCGCCGCGCCGAAGCAGGAGAGCAGCCTGAGGAGGGTACGGGCCTGGGGCACGCCGTAGCGGGCCAGGGCGTCGAGGGACGTCTCCCAGGTGTACATGACGGTGGACCTGGCGTCGCCGCTCAGGTCCGGATCCGGCGTCAGCAGGTCCATCGACTGGGGCGAACCGTCCAGCGCCCGCTGGTAGTCGGCGAACCGCCTGGTCAGGGCGAAGTCCGAACCGAGGTAGCTGCCGGCCAGGTGCAGGGCGAGCGGCAGACCGCCGAGCCGATCGCCCAGGCTCGCCGCCTCCTCCTCCGTCCCACCGTGCGGGGCGAGGTCGCGCAGGATGCGCCCGGCGTCGGCCGGGCCCAGCCGCTCGACCCTGCGCATCAGGACGCCCCTGCCCCAGGTCGCGGCGTCGACCTGACGTGTCGTCACGACGACCAGGCCGGTGCGCGGCACCCTCAGCCAGCCCCTCCCGTCGGCGACGCTCGTGGACCCGGCCGGGGCGCCCGGCACGGCGAGCGCCTGCGGGGCGTCGGCGTTGTCGATGACGAGCAGCCAGCGGTGCTTCTCCCGTTCCAGGACGGCCCACAGGGCGTCCGGTGCCTGGGGCGTGCCGGAGGCGATGGCCTCCTGCTCGGCCACCGAGGCACCGAGGACCCTGGCGACCGCCAGCATCCCGGCGATCAGGCTCCCCGGCTCGGCGGCGGACACCCACCACACGTGCCGGCGGATCCCGGCCTGGACGCGCTCGGCCAGGGCCGCCGCGATCGTCGACTTGCCGATCCCGCCCAGGCCGGCGAGGACGACCACCCGGCCGACCGGCCTCTCGGCCAGGCCGACGAGTTCACGCAGCTGCTCCTGCCGCCCGCGGATCTCCGCCGGCAGGCTCCGCACGGGTGCCAGGACCGGCACGGTGGCCGGGCCGGGCAGGGCCCGCTGCTCGGACTCCCCGGACGTCCGGCCCGGCCGGCGCTCGCGGATCTGGAGTCGCAACTGCCAACTGGTGAGCCCCAATGCGAAACATCCGGCGAGCGTTCCCCCGGCCGTCCAGAGCAATCCGGCGTCCATGACCGGACACGCTACTCCGACTCCTCGGCTCCGGGGAGTGAACGGCCACGGCCGGGGCGGCGGGGCAACCGGAGCGGTCGGTCGGAGCGGTCGGTCGGTCGGGGCGGTCGGTCGGTTGGGCGGTCGGGCGGGGCCACCCGCAGGGCGGTCCGGCCGGAGGGGCCGAGTACCGGCACGCGGGGCGGCCGGCGGGCGGGGGCGGGTTCCGCACCGGTTGCGACACGGTGGACCGGCCGAAATGGACCGCCCCGGCCGCCCGACGGTGGCAGAGTGGCGGGCATGTGCGGCCGATTCGTCTCCACCTCGACACCCCAGGACCTCGTCGAACTGTTCGGGGTGACCCGCTGGACCCCGGTCGAGTCGCTGGCGCCGAGTTGGAACGTGGCACCCACGGACACGGTGTGGACGGTGCTGGAGCGCGTGGACCACGAGACGGGTGAACTCGCCCGCGGGCTGCGCCCGGTCCGCTGGGGGCTCGTGCCGTCCTGGGCGAAGGACCCGGCCGGCGGGGCACGACTGATCAACGCCCGGGCCGAAACGGTGCACGAGAAGCCCGCGTTCCGTACCGCGTTCGCCAAGCGGCGCTGCGTGATCCCGGCCGACGGCTACTACGAGTGGGTGCCCGTGCCCGCCGCGGACGGCCGGAAGGCCTTCAAGCAGCCGTACTTCCTCCACCCCCGCGAGGGCGGGCCGCTGGTGATGGCGGGGCTCTACGAGTTCTGGCGGGACCGCTCCGTCCCCGAGGACGACCCGGCGGCGTGGCTCACCACCACCACGATCATCACCACCGACGCCACCGACGCCGCCGGCCGGGTCCACGACCGGATGCCGCTGACCATCGCGGCGGACGACCTGGACGCCTGGCTCGACCCTGAGCACACCGACCCGGCCGGGCTCCGGCGGCTGCTGCACACCCCGGCCGGCAACGAGCTTGCGGTGCGGCCGGTCTCCACCGCGGTGAACAGCGTCCGCAACAACGGGGCCGCGCTGCTGGACGCCGTGCCCGACCCGGTGGGACACGGCGACGCGGACGGCGGGTGACGAGGCCTACGGGTGACGGAGCCGGCGGGTGACGGAGCCGGCGGGAGACGAGGCCGGCGGGTGACAAGGCAGGCGGGTGACGAGGCAGGCCGGCGGCCCGGGTCGACCGGGCGGACGGGTTGAGCGGCCAGCCAGGGTTGAACGGCCGGCCAGGGTTGAACGGGTGTCCGCGTTGAGCGGCCGGCCCGGGTCGACCGGCTGGCCCGCGGACGTCCTGGCGGTCAAGATGAAGGGGAAGCCCCTGTTCCGGTAGCGCCGCAGGGCCCCGCCCGGCTCACGCCTGGGGGCCGCACGGCGGGGACTGCACCACGGTGGACCGCATCGCGGTGACCCGCACCGCGGTCCGGCGCGCGGAGGAAGGACACCCGATGGACATCGCGTGGGACGTCCTCACCTCGGGGCCCGACGACGCGGCGCAGAGCGTGCTCCTCCTGCCCGGCGGACTGTGCGCCGCCGGCTCGTACGCCGAGCTGATGGCCGAACCCGCACTCGCCCGGACGCGGCTCGTCGCCGTGACGCTGCCGGGCCACTGCGGAACCGCGCCGCCCGAGGACTTCGCCATCGGTACCCTCGCCGGGCACGTCGGGCGGCTGGCCCGGGAACAGGCCTGCGACGTGGTCGTGGGGTTCAGCATGGGGGCCACCGTCGCGGTGGAGCTGCTGGCGACCGGCGCGTTCACCGGGCCCGCCGTACTGCTGGGCATCAGCCTTTCGCCCCGGGACGAGCCCCTCTTCTTCCGCGCGTTCTGCCGCCTCGGCGACGTGCTGGGCGCGCTGCCGTCCGCCGCTTTGCTGAAGCTCATGGGTCCGGCCTCCCGCGGCATGCGCGTGCCGCCGGAGCGCCGGGCCGAACTGCTCGCGGACCTTCGCCGCAACGATCCGCACGTGATGCGCGGGATCCTCAGCGGCTACCTCGACCACCTCGGCGCGCACGAGCAGCCGGCCGCGCGTCTGTGCGGCACGGGGGTGCCGGTCTGGGTCGTGCACGCCGATAAGGGCGACGGCGCGCTCACCCCGGAGGAGCGGCGCACGCTGGAGGTCTGTCCGAACGCGATGGTGGTCACGATCCGGGGCACCAGCTACTTCCTGCCCAACGAGGAGCCGCGGCGGATCGCGGAGGTCGTCGCCGCAGCGCTGGCGGCGGCCGGGCCCGGCCGCCGCTGAGCCCGCGCGGCGTGGGCGGAGCGATGTGACCGAGCACCGTGGCAGAGCCACGTCACCGTGCGCCGACGGCCAGGGCGTCGGTGTCCTCCTGGCGACCGGCTGGGGGGTCGGCCGGGAGGTCGGTCGGAAGGTCGGTCGGGAGGTCGGCCAGGAGGTCGTCCCCGCGGATCGCCGCGGTGATCTCGGCGGCCCAGTCGGCGGGGTGGTGGTCGCCGAGCAGATCGGCGAGGCGTGCCAGCCGGAGGCGGCGCTCCTCCGGCCCGAGGGCCAGCGCCCGGTGGAGGGTGTCCGCCAGGTCCTCCGGTGAGCGGGGGTCGGTGAGCAGTGCCGCGCTGCCGAGCTGGGTCGCGGCGCCGGCGTGGCGGGAGAGCACCAGGACCCCGGAGCGGCCGACGGCCCGGTGGGCGGCGATGAACTCCTTGGCGGCCAGGTTCATCCCGTCCTGCAGGGACGTCACCCAGAACACGTCGGCGTCGAGGTAGTGGTCGACCACCTCCGTGAACGGCAGGCTCTGCGGCAGGTACTCCACCGGCTGCCAACCGTTCGTTCCCCAGGCCCCGTTGACCTCGGCGATGCGACGTTCCAGGGCCCGCCGGGTCGCGTCGTACGAGGTGATGCCGGGTTCGGGGGGCGGGCAGACCAGCCGGAACCGCAGCCGTCCCCGCAGTTCGGGGCGGCGGGCGAGCAGGGCCGCGACGGCCTCGACCTTCTGGACCGGGGCCTTGGCGTAGTCGAGTCGTTCGACCGAGAGCACGAGCGGTCCGCCGGCCGTCCCGCCTCCGGGCCTGCGGGTGCGCGCCCGTACCCGGGCGAGGGCCCGGTCGCGGGCCCGGTCGCGGGCGGCGGTACGAGCCGCGGTACGAACGGTGGTGCGGACGCTGGCGCGGGCCGCTGCGGCGACGGCCTCGCGGTCGATGCCGAGCGGGTGGACGCCGACCCGGGGCGTGCCCGGGGCTCCGGCGAGGGCCCGCCGGAAGTGCCCGGCGAAGGTCTCGGTGTGAAAGCCGGCCCAGTCCAGGCGGCTCAGGGAGGCGCGGACCTCGGCCGCGGTGGGCAGCGTCGCGAAGATCTCCGGCGCCGGGAACGGGGTGTGGTGGAACAGGCCGATCCGCAGGTCGGGGCGGAGCGGGCGGAGCAGCCCGGGGACCAGCCAGAGGTTGTAGTCGTGCAGCCAGACCGTGGCGCCGGGCGCGGCACGGGCGGCGATGTGGTCGGCGAAGCGCGCGTTCACCTCGCGGTAGCCGGTCCACGTGGCCGGGTCGAAGCGCAGCAGCTGGGGCTGTGACATCAGGACCGGCCAGAGCGTCTCCTTGCAGGCGCGGTGGAAGTAGGCGGCCCACTCCGCGGGGCTCAGCGGCACGAAGGAGAGCGGAAGCCCGGTGCCGTGCCCCTCCAGGCGGGCGGGGCGCGTGTGCGGCCCGAGGACGGCGGCGGTGGCCCAGACGGCCTGGGGGTTGGCGGCGAACAGGCTGCGCAGGGTGGGCAGGATGCCGTTGGGGCTCGCGGGCGGGCTCCAGCCGCCGGAGGTCAGGTGGACCGGTGGGCGGTGGTAGCCGACCACGAGCGGGTAGTCGCGTTCCACCCAGCCGAGGTCCTGAAGAGCCGTCAGGATGCCGGCCGCGCCCGGCCGGTCGGGCCGGTGGACGGCGGGGCCCTCGGGGACGGCCGCGAGCAGGGCTGGTTCGGCGTTGCCGACGATCACGCCGTGCGCGCCGAGCCCGTACAGCGACAGGTCGTTGAGGGAGTCACCGGCGACCAGGACGGACTCCATCGGCCAGCACTGTTCGGTGGCCAGCGCAGCCAGGGCCTTGCCCTTGCTCGCACCGGTCGGGAGCACGTCGAAGTAGCGCTCCGCCGAGTAGAGCCAGGTGCAGCCCAGGGCCCCTACGGCGTCGGTGAGTTCGCCGGTCAGTTCCTCCGGGCGCAGGTGGAACGAGCAGCGGCCGTCCTGGACCACACCGTGCTGGTAGACCAGCGCCGGGAACCGGCGTAGCGCGGCCCGTACGCGCTCGGCCCCGGGCCAGCCGCTGCGCAGCCGGCGTTGCAGGCCCGCGACGGGGGTCTGGTCGGTGCCGTCGATGACGCTCGCCCCCACGTCGGCGATGATCCAGCGTGGCCGGGGCACCAACGGATCCCGAAGGGCCTCGCGCACCGAGGAGAGCCCCCGGCCGGTCGCGAAGACCACGGTCACCTCGGGATGCCGGGCCAGTGCGGCGTGCAGTTGGCGGCGGTCGGCCCGGTCACCACCGAGCAGGGTGCCGTCCAGGTCGGTGACCAGGATCCTTTCGGGGCGCCCCAGTTGGGGCGGTGCGGCGGCCGCGTGCGCGGTCCTCCGCCCTGCCGTCCGCCGATTCGTCTCCGGTGCTGCCATGCTGCCGCCCCCTCGCCGATCGCCATGTGGAGCTGCGCCCCGGCCGTCGGACCGGGGCGCAGCTCAGATCAGGATCATCGGACGCTAACACGAACCCATCACCGGGTGAATCGGGCGTGACACGGTGTGCGACGCACGGGGTCGCGCGCCGGTGGTGCGCCGTCCGTGCGCCGGGCGCTCGGCGGTGGCGCGACGGCCGGTGGCGCCACGACTGATGGCGCGACGACCGATGGCGGACGGGTCAGTGGCGGGGACGGTCAGCGGCGGGGACGGTCAGCCGTGGCGGGCGGGTCAGCGTCGGGAACGGTCAGCCGTGGCGGGCGGGTCAGCGTCGGGAACGGTCAGCGGTGGGGCAGTCTGGCGAGCCACTCGCGCAGCCCGGCGGCGTCGGGGGCATGGCCGGAGCCCGGACCGCTGGTCGCCGCAGCGCCACAGGCGACGGCGGCGGCGAGGCAGTCGGGCAGTTCCCCTCCCGCGAGGTGGGCGTGGAGGAAACCGGCGTTGAAACAGTCGCCCGCGCCGGTGGTGTCCACGACCTCGACCGGGACGGCGTCGAGGTCGTACCGCTTCCCGTCGCGGACGGCGCACGCCCCGTCGCCGCCGCGCTTGACCACCACGGTGCGGACCAGCCCGGAGAGCAGGTGCAGGGCCTCGTCCACCGTTCCGGCACCGGTCAGCCGCAACGCCTCGCACTCGTTGGGTGCGAAGACGTCCACCGCTGCGAGCACCTCGCGGACGTACGGGGTGTCGAGGGTGCCGGGCATGTCCTGGCAGTCCATGAACACCTCCGTCCCGAGCTGTCGGGCCGTCCGGAGAGCGCCCAGCACGTCTGGTCCGTACTGGAGTTGAGGCAGGATGAGCATTCTCGGCCGGTGCTCGCGCAGCAGGCCGGCCAGCGGCTGAGCCGCGGTCGCGTCCTGGTAGCTGACCATGGCCCGGTCGCCGGGGGACGACAGCGCGACCGTGACGCTGCGCAGCGGGCCGGGGTGGTGACGGAACCCGGTCTCGTCCAGCCCCTCCGCCCGGGCGGCGGCCAGCACCTGCCCGCTGAACAGGTCGGTACCGAAGTCGGTGGCCCAGACCACGTCGTGGCCCAGCCGGTGCATGGTCATCGCCGGGGTGAACGCCCCTCCGGGCACCAGGTCGAGCGCCTCCGCGAACACCTCCGTCCCGGGCCGGACGGGCCGGGCCAGGCCCCGGAAGACCAGATCGGCGAAGTAGGCGCCGACAACCAGCACCTCACGGCGCCCCGGCGTACCGTCCGCGGCCTGTGCCCGGTCCACCGGCCCCGCCCCTTGCCCGCTCCACATCATCCGCCCGTCGCCTTCCCGCCGCTGACCGTCAATCGACAGTCCACCCCTCCCCGGATTCCCCGTGCCCGACGCACCGGGATTCCCCGTGCCCGATCCACCGGGTTCGCCGTGCCCGACGCGCCGGACGGCTCGTTCGACGCGGCCCGGGACGGCTCGACCACGTGGGCGCCCCGCGCCGGGAGCGTCACGCTCCACCTTCGGCGGGTGCCGGACGGCGTTCTCGCCTACCGGTCACGGAGGCCGTGCCCGTCCGCCCAGGCCGCGACGGCCCCGGCGATCAGCAGCGGGTGGTCCTCCGGCGTGTGGTGCCCGGCGACGGCGTCGAAGCTCTCGACCGTCAGGCCGGCGATGCTCGCCTCGCACCACGCGATGGTGTCCTCGTGCACCATCGTCCCCGGCCCGGGGGCGAAGTTGATCATCAGTTTGGGCACCTCGACACTGGCCGCGAGCCACCGGTCGTACGCCTCGATGCGCGCGACGACCTCGGCAGGCTCGCCGCCCAGCGGCATCGAGCGCGGCCACTGAAGGAGCGGAAGCCGGCTCTCGCGGGTGGGGTACGGCTTGAGGTAGACGTCGAGGTCGCCCGGGGCGAGTGCGGTGGCGACGGTGCCGGGCAGGCCCTGTTCGAGGAAGAGGTTGTCGTCGAGGATCATCGCCTCACCGACGCCCTCCGTCTTGATCGCCCGGAACAGCTCCCGCCCGCCCTCGGGAAACTCCTCCCAGGCCATCGGCTTGACGATGGTCTCGGTGAACGCGACGCCCCGCACCCGGCCGGGGTGGCGCGCGGCCCAGTCGAAGGCCAGGGCGCCGCCCCAGTCGTGCCCCACCAGGATCACGCCGTCGAGCCCGAGCGCGTCGAACCAGGCGTCCAGGTACCGCGCGTGGTCGGCGAAGGTGTAGTCGATGCCGGGCTTGCCGGACTCGCCCATGCCGATGAGGTCGGGGGCCAGCAACCGGCCGTCCCCCACGGCCGGCATGACGTGCCGCCACAGGTGGGACGAGGTGGGGTTGCCGTGGAGGAAGACGACCGGCGTCCCGGTGCCGGACTCCCGGTGGTGGATGGTCGAGTCGAGGATGCGCTGAACGGGCATGCTGCTGTCCTTTGGTG
>NZ_JBHJUK010000226.1:0-10210 GCF_042266225.1 Kitasatospora sp. NPDC056181 | reverse complement strand
CCCGAGGACGGGCCGCCCGCCCCGCCCGGCACGGCGCAGCCGGCGACCGCCGCGGCCAGGCACATCACCGCCACGAGACCGCTCCCGGCCCGGCGGCCGTTCCACTGTCTTCCCCTCAGGCCCCCATTAATACGATGATCTGATGGTGTGTTCATGGAGCACTGCTCCCCCGACACGCCAGGCCGCCAATCCCCCCGTCACCCGCCCGGCCCACGTCCCCGCCCCCTCGCCATCGACGGGGTGGCGCGGGCGCCGCGAGCCCGGTGGCCGAAAATCACTGGTGGCGACGGCGTCCGGGCGCCGATAATGCGCGCATGACAGCCGGCACGCAGCGCACGACCGATTCCTGGACCGTCTCCCGGGCCGATGTCGGCTCCGCGGAGGCGCAGGTGTTGCTGCGCGAGTACTACATCGACGTCGCCAACCGGTACTACCGGCTGCACCTGGGGCGGGACGGGACCGACGAGGAGATCGAGACCGGCCTGGCCGACTCACCGAGCGACGACCTCGCCGGGCCGACCGGCGTCTTCCTGCTCGGCCGGTACGGCGGCGAGGCGCAGTCCTGCGCGGGGCTGCGGATCCTCGACGACCGCACCGTCGAGCTGACCAGGGTGTTCGTCCGGCACGCCGCGCGCGGCACCGGCGGCGGCGGCCACCTGCTGGCCGCCGTCGACGAGGCGGCCCGCTCCCTCGGCGCCGAGCGGATCGTCCTCGACACCCGGCTCGACCTGGTCGAGGCGCGCGCGCTCTACGCCCGCCACGGCTACCGCGAGATACCGGCCTACAGCAGCGGCCCGTACGCCCAGGTCTGGTACGGAAAGGACGTCAACGCCCCGGAGCACGCCGCCGCGCGTTGAACCGGCGGACCCGCCCACCGCCTGCGACCGCCGCGCACCGCCTGCGACCACCGCCCGACCCGCGCCCGCCGCGCACACCTGACGCCTCAACACGCGGGCCCACCGGTCTCCAGCCCCTTCCCGCGGGCGTCCACCGGGAAGGGCGCGTCACCCGGTGCACCGGCCGCGGGCGGTCCGCCGTCGGCTCGGAGACCGGGCGCCAGTAGCAGGGTGACGCCCAGGGAGGCCGCCGCCGTCACGGCCATCCCCACCGACGGCGAGGTGCACTGGGCGACGCCGCCCGCCAGGGCGGCGCCCGCGCCCTGCACGGCCAGCATCCCCGAGGAGTGCAGTCCGAGGGCGTGTCCGCCGAGCGCGTCCGGGGTCAGGGCCATCAGGCGCTCCTGGAGCAGCAGGCCCGCCGAGTAGCCGACGGTGGCGAGCACGACCGCCGCCGCTGCGAGCGGCAACGGCGGGTGGACGGCGAAGACCAGGTAGGGGGCGGCCAGCAGGAGGCAGAGCGGGACGGCGAGGCGTTCGCGGAACCGCCGCGGGACGAACCGTCCGGCCAGCAGGTCTCCGGCCAGCATGCCCGCGGCGCCGCAGGCGAAGAGGAATCCGGCGTGCCGGGGCGCGTACGGGATGTACAGGGACTCGCAGCCGACGATCAGGCCGTTCGGCACCCAGAGCGCGAGATAGACCCGGCGGCGGGGCTTCGAGGACCACAACAGGGCGTTGTTCCGCCAGGTCTCCCGGACCGACGGCCGCCCGGTGGCCCGCGGCGGACGGCGGCCGAGCCCGAACCGGGCCACCACGGCCGCCGCGAGGTGCAGCGCGGCGCCGGCGAGCAGGGTCCCGCGCGGCGACAGTGCGGTCACCAGGGCGCCACCGAGCGCGAACCCACCGATCTGCACCGCTCCGGCGGACATGTTGAACACGGAGCGGCCCAGCAGGTACCCGTCCTTGGCGAGGAGTTCGTTGAGCAGCCCGTACCGCACTCCGCCGCCCAGCGCGGAGACCGCGCCGAGGACGAGGACGACGGCGAGGACCGCCGGCACGGGCAGGCCGGGGACGGCCTGGACGGCGGTGCCGAGGGCGAACAGCAGGGAGAGTCCGGCCAGCGCGGTGCGCGGCGGCAGCCGGTCGGCCGCCGCCAACAGCGTCGTCGCCCCGACCACCTGGGCGAGGGAGGGGCCGAACATCGCGAGGGCGGAGAGCAGGGGCGAGCCCGTCGCGGTGAAGACCAGCGTGCCCAGGGCGAGCCCGCTCACCGTCTGGGCCGCCACCTGTGCGGCGGAGGCCAGAAAGAGCGGAGTGAACTCCTGGGTGCGGAAGAGGTCCCGGTAGGTGCGCATGACCGGAGTCTCGGGGCGCCGGCGGCGAGCCGTTACTGTTTCGCGGGGAGGCGAAACATGGGCTGGTGGCAGGTGAACGCCGACACGCTGGCGGAGAGCCGGTTCGTCGTCTCGCCCCTGGCCGAGGCCGTCGCGGGCCTGAAGCTCCTGGAACGGGGAACCGCCGCCCACCCGGGCGAGCGCGTCTGGCTGGACGCCCACCTGCCGGCCTACCGGGAGCGGAAGGCCGAGGACCCGGTCACGTCGCTGCTCCTCCACGCCGCCCTGAGGCCCGCCTGGAACGCGACCTTCCTCACGCCCACACCGACGGGCGCGGGCGAGCGGACCTTCGAGGAGGAGCTGCTGCGGATACGGCGGACCCTGCCCGGGACCGCCCGCACCGACCTGGAGGTGGCACTGGACGGACCGCTCCCCGCCCGGCTGGACCGGCCCGACCTCCCGGAACTCGCCGCCGGCCTCCTGGAGTGGGTCTGGACACGGACGGTGGCACCCGACTGGCCGAGGCGGCGGCGCATCATCGAGGCGGACGTCGTCGCGCGGACGGCCCGGCTCGGCCAGGAGGGCTGGGCCGGAGCGCTGGACGGCATGCGTGCCGGAATGCGCTGGCTCGGGCAGAGCCGCCTGCAGATCACCGCCCGCGACCACCCCCCGCAGGATGTCGCCGGGGCGCAGCTGATGTTCGTTCCCGTCACTCCCCGGCAGAGCTGGCTCTGCTGGGAGTCCGGCCGGTACGCCGTGGTCTACCCGTGTTCGGGCGTCCTGGCGGACACCGGCCGGGCACCCGCCCCCGAAGCCCTGCGCGCACTGCTCGGGCCCGCGCGGGCGACCGTCCTCGTGCTCCTCGACCGGCCGAAGAGCACGACGCAGCTGGTGGCCCTCACCGGGCAGGGGCTGGGATCGGTCGGCCGCCACCTGAAGGTGCTGCTCGACGCCCGCCTGGTCCAACGGCGCCGGGCCGGACGTTCGGTCCTCTACTACCGGACCGCGGCCGGTGAGGTTCTCGTCGAGGCCCAGGGCGACGGCTGACGTCAACCGCTGGGGGGTAACGCCGAGGGCGACGGCTGGAAATAACGGCTGGGAGTAACGGCTGGGAGTGACCGCTGAGGGCGACGGCCGAGGCGGCCGTCCGGCACCCGTGCCGCCCGACCGACCCGCCTGCCCGCGCCCCGCCCGGGCTTCCGGGTGCCGGGCAGGGCGCGGGCATAAAGGACGGCCGCCGGACCTGGCCAGGTTCTCCGACGGCCGTGGCCCCGTCCGTCAGGGGGCGGAGCACTTCGAACGTTATGACACTCCGCGCCCGCCCGGCCACCACACGCGTCCGTCCGGGGGATGCCGTGTGTCGCGCGGGCCGCCCGGACTGTCGGACCCCTCGGCTACGATCCGTACACACATGCTCACAGAGGGGCAGGGCGCTGAGCTGCGCGAACCCGACCGGCCCGGGGAGACGGGGGAACAGCAGCACGGGCCCCGCAAGAGACCGTGCGAAGGCCCACGCGAAGAACCACTCGGAGGACGACGTGAAAGCGGTGCTCACCCTGTTCGGGCCCCGTCCCGGCCTTGCCGTCGCGGCCGCCCTCGCCGCGCTGCTCCTCGGGGCCGCCGTGCCCGCGGCTGCCACGCCGTCCGGCACTCCGCCCGGCACTCCTGACGACGCCACGGGCGCGGGCGGCGTCGGCGACCCGGTCTTCCCCGCACTCGGCAACGCGGGCTACGACGTACTCGCCTACGACCTCGGCTTCCGCTACCGGCCGGACGGCAATCGGCCGGAGAGCCGGAGTGTCGACGCCACCGCCGTGCTGACCGCCCGTGCGCTCACCGCGCTGCCGGGGCTGGAGCTGGACGCCGTCGGCCTGGACGTCCACGGCGTCCGGGTCGACGGGCGGCCGGCGCGGTACCGGGCGCACGACGAGAAGCTGACGGTCGTCCCGGCGCGGGCGGTACGCCGGGGTGCCGTGCTGCGGATCGAGGTCGCGTACTCGGCCACTCCGCGGGCGAGGCCGCCGCACAGCGGCTGGGTGTCGACGCCCGACGGCTTCGCGGTGGCCGGCCAGCCCGACCACGCGCACACCGTGTTCCCGTGCAACGACCACCCTGGCGACAAGGCCCGGTTCACCATCGATGTCACCGCGCCGGACGGCCTGCTCGGCGTGGCGAACGGCCGCCTCACCGCGACCGACCACCCGGAACGCGGGCTCACCAGGCGGCGGTACGAGTCGCGCGAGCCGATGGCGACGGAGCTGGTGCAGGTCTCCGTCGGCGACTACACCGTGCGCGAGCGGACCGGCCCCGGCGGGCTCCCGCTGCGCGACGTCGTCCCCGCCGCCCGCGCCGCCGCCCTGGAGCCCGCGCTCGCGCTCACCCCCGGTCAACTGAGGTGGGCCGAGCAGCACCTCGGCCCGTTCCCGTTCGAGACGTACGGGCTGCTGCCCGTCAACACCGACGACCCGGACGCCTTCGAATTCACCGGCCTGGAGACGCAGACCCTGACGCTCTACAAGCCGGGCTTCCTGCTCCAGCCGGAACCGCAGATCGGCTCGCACATGATGCACGAGCTGGTGCACTCGTGGTTCGGGAACAGCGTCTCGCCGCGCACCTGGGCCGACCTCTGGCTGAACGAGGGACATGCCGACCTCTACGGCCTGATGTACCGCTACGACCGCGGCTGGCCCGACTCGGCGGGCTTCACCACCCTCACCGACCGGATGCGCGACGTCTACGCCATGGGCGACCAGTGGCGGCACGACTCCGGGCCGGTGGCCGCGCCGACGGCGGCGGCCCTCTTCGACAGCCAGCGGTACACGGGCGGCGCCCTGGTGCTGTTCGCGCTGCGCGAGCGGGTCGGGGCGGGCGCCTTCGACCGGATCGAACGGGCCTTCCTCCAGCGGTACCGGCACGGCACGGCCACCACCGCGGACTACATCCGCACCGCCTCGGAGGTCTCCGGCCAGGACGTCACCGGTCTCCTCACCGACTGGTTGTACGGCGAGCGCACCCCGCCCATGCCGGGCCACCCGGACTGGACGGTGACCCCTCCCACCGCCTCCACCACCGGGAACGGCCTGGCGGGCCGCGGGCCGACCGCCGCGCCACGCGGTTCCGGGACGCTCTGACCGGACCCCGGCCGCCTGCACGGGCCGTGGGTGCCGCGTCCTGTGAGGCAGCGCGCGTTGGGCGCCGCGTCCTGTGGGGCCGCGTCCTGTGGGGCAGCGCGCGTTGGGCGTACGGCCGGTGCGCCGGTCCGGTGCGCTCGGGCGCCTGCCGCGCGCCCCTGGACCCTGGGTGCCCACGGGCGCATCGTGGTGCCACGGCCCGCCCGCCGCCCGGCCGAGTTCCGGCCGGCTCGCGGGCCGTCCAACGCCTGCGGGCGCAGCCCCGGTCGTGCCGCGATCCGTGCCCCGATCCGCTGTCCGCACCGCGCCCGGGCCACTTCCCGGCCGGCTCCCCTGGGGGCTCCCCCGTCGGCCCCTGGTGGCACCCCGGAGAATGTCCCGAGAAAACCGCCGTCACCAGGCAACCCGTACCGGCTCCCACCGCGTTCAGCTGCCGTGAGACGAACACGGACGACACCGAGGACGCGGCCGCAACGGCCGGACCGTCCGACGGACGCGGCGGGAACGACAGGAACACCGATGGGAACACCATGGCGGGGGCAGGATGATGAGGGACGCGACACCGGACTTCGAGGAGTTCGTCGCCGCCCGCAGCCCGCGTCTGCTGCGCGTCGCGTGGCTGCTGACCGGCGACCCGCACCTGGCGGAGGACCTCTTGCAGACGGCGCTCGCCAAGGTCTGGCCGAAGTGGGAGAAGATCTCCATCGAGCACCCGGAGGCGTACGTCCGGCGTGTGCTGGTGAACGCGCACGTCTCCTGGTGGCGGCGCCGCTGGCACGGGGAGCTGCCGCACGGCGAGCTGCCGGAACCGCCGACGGACGCGGACCCGTTCGAGGACGTGGTACTCGGCCAGGTGGTGGCCGCCGCCGTCCGGGCGCTGCCGCCGCGTCAACGGGCGGTCGTGGTGCTGCGCTACTTCGAGGACCTCAGCGTCGAGGAGACGGCGGAGGCTCTGGGCTGCAGCACGGGCACGGTCAAGAGCCAGACGCACCGGGCACTGCTGGCGCTGCGCGGCAAGCTGCCCGCCCGGGAGCTGCTGCTGGAGGGGGCACGCCGTGAGCTGGTCTGACACCGGCGGCCGCGGTGACGTCTCCGGCCACGGCCTGGGCGAACGCCCGGTCGACTCCGAGGCGGAGCACGAGCTGCGCGTCCTCCTCCAACGCGCCGCACCGCACCTCCCGGCGCCCGCCGACCGGATGGACCGGATCCGCGAGCGCGCCGACCGGACGCGTCGGCGGCGGCGGACCGCCGCGCTGGCGGCCGGGCTGACCACCGGTCTGGTCGCCGCCGCCCTGGCCGCCGCCCCCGCCCTCGCACCCGGCCGGCCCGCCACCGCCCTGCAGCCCGCGACCGCCGTACCGCCGCTGCCCGGAGCCCCGGCCGCGAGCGCACCGACCCCGGCCGCGGGCTCCCCGAGCCCCGTGCCGAGCGTCGTGCCGAGTGCCTCGCCGAGTACGTCCTCTCCCCCCGGCGTGCGGCCGCTGTGGTTCCCGGACATCGGCGGGGTGGTCGTCGACCTGCCTGCCGGCTGGTCCAGCACGGTCATCCCGTCCACCAAACCACTCGCCTCCACCGGGTACGCGGCGAGTGAACCGCTCGGCAGCAAGGTGTCCTGCCCGCCCCAGCAGGCCGACTGCGGACCGCTCGGCCGGATCGCCGAGGGCGGTGCGCTGGTCACCCTCACGTTGGTCGACAACCTGGACGCCGCCGGGAAGCCGTCCGGCGGGATGGCCGAGGTCGAAACCGAGGTCGACAAGACGTGCGGCCTGCGCGGCGGTACGCGCGAACTGGTGGGCCACCGGATCGTCCTCGTGGCCGACAAGGTGGCCACGGTCGAGCTGATCGGCTGTATGAACCGGCCGGGCGAGGAGACCGTGCAGCTCGTACAACAGCTCTTCGAGACGGTCCGCACGACCGGTGTCGCCTCCGCCGCGCCCGGCAGCACCCGTCGCTGACGGCCTCCGCACCCGGAGGGGGTTCCGCCGGGCCCGTACCCGTCGCGCCCTCGCGGGTGCGGCGCCGCCGGAGGGGGCGGCTACTCGTCCCGGAAGGTCCTGCGCGCCCGGCCCATCTGCTCGTCGAACACGCGGGCGGCCCTCCGCACGGCGCCGGGCAGAGCCTCCTCGAACGCCTCCAGGTCGGCGAGGGGCGCCGATACAGAGTGCTTTTGCTGGGCCCACAACTGGCCGTACAAAAGCGCCGCAGTATTCATGCCGCGCTCGCCGAGCAAGCGGGCTTCCTCATGGTCGCTGCTGCTCCACGGTTCCAGGACGCTCATCCACCCGGAGTTGCGCGTGCCCACCTGAATCAGCCGTCCCTTCCGACGTGTGTCCAGCAGCACCCAACGGTCCAGCAGGAGCAGGGTCGGGGCGGGCCACGCCTGGCGCAGGAGGATCCGTTCGGACTCCGTGTCGAAGTCGTGCACCGTGGCCTGGAACCCCTGCCGGCGGGCGAGCTCGGCCGCATGCTCCGCCAGCGGCCCGCCCAGCTCGCCCGGGTAGGGGTTCCAGTCAGTACTGGCCTGGCCGTAGCTGTCGGGACTGCGGCCGGCCGGCAGCTCGTCCCGCCGGTAGGCGTACACCAGCACCCGCAGTTCCCTCGCCGGTTCGGGCTGCCCGGACTTGTCGGGTTGGGCGTCCCGGGTCGGCTGCTGCTCGAACGCGCTCGGCAGGGCGTCGAGGTCCAGTGGCTGCCCGACCGGAATGTCCGTCTCCTGTGCCACCGCCACGATCCGCCTGGCCAGCCTGTGCACGGCCAGCTCGTAGGCGGGCTGGTGGTAGCTGAGCTTCATCAGCGTCAGCAGGCCCTCGGTGTCGTAGTCCGGGCCGAAGTCTGCGGTGTCGGCCTGGAGCCGGGTGGCCGCCTCGGGCGGGCGGTAGCGCTCCATCGGAATCCACTTCACCGGCACGATGCCCGTACTGAACCCCGCGCCCGGACTCCGTGGGGCAACCGGCCGTCGGGTGAAGGCCTCCCACTCGCGGCCGCACCGTTGGCTCTGGAAGTACCGCCGGGCGTACAGGGGGACGAAGACCCGGCAGGACGCCAGTGCCAGTGCGGCCTGCTCGGTCGAGACCTGTCCCCCGTTTATGAAGCCGACCGGTACTCCCCGGGGGACGTCGGTGATCTCCAGGATCGCCTCGCTGAGATCCTGGAAGAGTCTGCTTACCCAGATGGCGTCGGCACCGGAGTGGCTGAGGCAGAAGTACGGCCGGAGGTCCGGTTCCGCATTCCTCCCCGGCGGCCCGGTCGGCAAGTAGCTGTCCGCCAGGGCCTCGAACTCCTCCGCCAACCTTCGCCATCCCCGGTCACCGGCGCCCTGGGCCATGCGTCGCAGATCGCCACGGTCACCGTGGTCGAGCAGGCCCCGCCGGAGCTGGTGCGGCAGCTCGGCCCCCGGCCTGAGGCCGTGCAGCCAGGGCACGACGAGCGGATGCAGGGTGTAGAACACCGTTCCGGTCGCGTCCTCCGACACCCCCCGAGCCCACTGGGCGAACAGTCCGACACCGCCTTCTCCCCGTTCCGTCGCATAGGCCATCGCGGGGGCGAACCACCCCTGCCGCATCCGGAGGCGCTGTTCCGGCGTCAGGTATCCGGGCGCCGCCGCCTCCAGCAGGGCGCCGCTCAGGGCCGGACCGTGCCCCAGTGCCAGTGCGTCCGCCGCCGAGGCCAGCACGGCCTGCACTTCCTCCGGTGCCCCGTCCAGCCGCTCCCGCAACCCTGCCGCAACGAGGAGCAGTTGGACGATTCGGTAGTCGCTCACGACCCGGGCGGCCTCGGCGAGTCTGACGTCGCCGTGTACGGCCTGCTCGGCCTCCTGCGGGGTGAACCGCTCGGGCACCTCAATGATGAGCACGTGCTCCGATGTTCGCCTTTCCAGGGCCCTCCTGATGAGGGAACCGATCACGGAGCCGGAGCGGAGCGTACCCAGGAGAAGGACCGGGCGCCCGCCCCGGCCGAGCCGCTCGGCCAGCAACTCGGCCCGTACCGCGGGGAGACCGTCCTCCTCCCCGGGGGAGGTCAGCACGTCATCGGCCCGGTCCAGCCAGACGACCGTGCGCGGGCCCACCTCCTGGGCCCGGTGCCCATCTCCTAGCAGGCTCTTCGCCCGCAGGACCGTCCAGTCGGGGGGCAGCCCGCGGAGCACCTCGAAGCAGGCCCGGGTCTTGCCGACCGCCGGGCCACCGAAGAAGAGCCCGGCCGCGGTCTCGCCGTCCACGGCCAGCTCGGCCAGCGACTGGCCGGCCACGTCCACCTCGCGCCGGACATAGGGGGTGAGGGCGGGCAGGCCCGGCCTCTGCTCGGCGGGCCGGACGCCGAGCAGCTCGGGCCGCTCCAGCGCCTCGGCGACGGACATCACCGTCCAGTCCGTCTGCCCGCTGCCACCAGGCTGCTCGTGGGCGTTCTGCGCCTCGGAACCGCCCGCGGACCCGGCACCGCCCTGCGACTCGGCGAACGGCAGCGCTCCCGGCGCGACCGCGCGGGCGTGCGTGCCGTCGGCGACGTGGCCCGCCAGGAAGTCGGCGGCGGTGCGGCGGGACCGCAGGTAGGCGGCGACCTGGTGGCGGACGGTCCGGCGGATCTCGGCGACGTCCTCACGGCGCTGGGCACCGAGCAGGGCGTCCCGGACGCCGGGGAGGAAGTCGAACTCGAAGCCGTCCGGGTCGGTGCCGGGCGCCGGGGCCTCCCAGGGGGCGAGCAGGCCGCCGAGCAGGACCTCCGCCAGGTGGCCGTGGTCGGCGTCCGGGAGCATCGCCCGGCGGACGAGGGTCATCACGGGGAGGACGAGCGGCACGGCGGACAGGTGGCCGGCCAGCTCCTGCGCCAGCGGGGAGGCGGTCTCGCGGAACTGCTTGAGCGCCGGTTCGGCCGTGAGCGGCGCCGCGGCGGCACCGGCGGCCCCTGCGGCGGG
>NZ_JBHJUK010000225.1:6173-10324 GCF_042266225.1 Kitasatospora sp. NPDC056181 | reverse complement strand
GGGGACCAGTCTGCCCAACGGTGCCACGGGGCAGGTCCTCGCCCTGGACGCCCTCGCGCTCGCGGACCGGGTCCCGGTCCGCCCGGACCTGCTCGACGGCCAGGACCGCCACGAGCTGTTCGCGCCGCTGGCCGGGCCCGCGCCCACCGGGGCGCAGGCCGGACTGCCGCTGCCCGGCCACCCGCAGCGCATCGACGTCACCGTCACCGTGACCCCGCAGACGGACACCGACGCCCATCCGGACGTGTGGCTGCTGCTGCGTGACCGTTTCGGCGGCACCTACCGTGCCCCGCTGGCCGGCGTCCCCACCCGCGGCGAGGCCGTCGCCACCGCCGACCTCGCGGCCCTGACCGGTGCCCCGATCGGCTCCGCGGCCACCCCGCTCACCCTGGCCGGCCTGGTCGTCACCTACGGCTGGCCGGACCGGATCACGGCCACCCCCGCACTCACCGGCGAGCTGACCGTCCACCGCATCGGCGTCGCCGACACCACCGCCGGCCCGGCGGCCCCCGTGCCCGCCTCCACCGGTTTGGACTGGACCACCCTCGCCGCCGCCGGGAAGCCCGCCGGCACCATCACGCCCGCCCGCACCGGCGACCAGCAACTGTTCACACTGAGCTACCGCCCGGAGGGCATGGTCACCCAGGCCAACGTCGCCCCGGCCGCAGCACCCGCCCCCAAAACCGTGTCCGGCGTCGCCACCCACACCTACCTGACCGCCATCGGCGCGGCCGTCGGCGACACCGTCCAGGTCCCGTTCGGCGACGTCACCCTCCCGGTCAAGATCACCGGCGCCATCGGCTCACTGCCCGTCGCCGGCACAACGGCCCTCGTCATCGACCTGCCCACCACCGGACGCCTCCTCGCAGCCGGCGGCCGCCAACTACCGCCCCCCGCCGAATGGTGGCTGCCCGCCACCGGCCCCGGCGACCCGACACCCGCCGCGGCCGCCGCCAAGCTGCGCGCCGAACCCGGCGGCCAGCAGCTGCTCCTGAACGACGAGATGGCCGACCAGCTCCTCGCCGACCCGCTCAGCGCCGCCCCGCAGAGCGCGCTCGCCGCGATCGCCCTGGTCAGCGCCGTCCTCGCGGCGATCGGCTTCGCCGCCGCCTCGGCCGCCTCCGCCCGCGAACGCGCGGGCGAGTTCACCGTGCTGCTCGCCCTCGGGGCCCCCAGGCGGTGGCTGGTGCGGACCGTCGCGGCCGAACAGGGCGTCCTGGTCGGTCTCGCCAGCCTGGTCGGCCTCGCGCTGGGAGCCCTGACCGTCCATCTGGTGGTCCCGCTCGTGGTGCTGACCCCGGCCGCCCGCCGGCCGGTCCCCGAAGTCCTGGTCGGCCTGCCGCTCGGCCCGGCCGCCCTGATCGCGGCCGCGATCACCGCCGTCGCCCTGGCGTCGGCCTTCCTGACCGGCCGCCGCCGTCGAGACGTGGCCGCCCGGCTACGGCACGTGGAGGAGATGTGACCAGCCCGGCCGGCACCCGCACACCACCCCGCCCCACCGGACCCCGGCCACGGGACGAACACCGCCCCGCCCCCTGGATACGGACCAGACTGCGCACAGCACCGGTCGCCGCGCTGCTCGCCGCCGCGCTCGCCCTCGGCACCGTCTTCCTCGCCGCCGCGTTCCCGCGGGCCGTCGACCGGGGCACGGACACCGCCCTGCACGAGTACCTACGCGACCGCGGACCGGCCTGGACCAGCCTGCTCGCCACCGCACACCGGCGCTACAGCGCGAGCGACATCGATCTGGTGGCGGAGAAGCTCCTCTCCCGCCCGAACGAGACCTTCCGGTTCGCCGCGGACGGCATGGTGTACGGCGCACGCGGAGACCGCTCGCGCCAGCTCTACAACCCCGGGCTCGCCACGCCCGACGAAGCCCTGCCGCAGGCAGGCCTGATCTACCTGCACGGCTACGCCGACCACGCCGCCCTGGTGGCCGGTCGCTGGCCCAACGGCGGCCGCGACGACGGACCGGTCCCGATCGCGCTCAGCCGGAGCGCCGCCGACACCATCGGCATCCACCTCGGCGACGTACTCGACGGCGGATACTCGCCGGCGGCCGGTGAGCAGCCGAAGGACAGCCAGCGGGCCGAGGTGGTGGGCCTCTACGACCCCAACGACCCGGAGGACCCCTTCTGGGCCGACCTGCCCTGCCCGGAGAAGGCCTGCCTCGACGGCGGCAACCCCCGCTTCTACTGGAAGACCGCAGGCCTGGTCGACGCGGCTGCGGTCGACCGGCTGGCGTCGTGGGGCACCGGCGCGACGGACTTCTGGCGGCTGCCGGTCGACATCGACGCGCTGCGCGCCGACCGGCTACCGCGGACCAGCGAGGAGATCTCCTCTTACCTGGCCGGCCGGACCGGCGTCCAGATGAAGACCCGCACCGGGCGGGACGACCTGACCATGACCTCCCCGCTGCCGCAGCTGTTCCAGCAGGCCACCGCCCGGCGTGACGCCGCCGCGCCGCTCGCCGCGATCGGCCCGGCCGGCCTGGCCGGCGTCGCCGCCGTGGTCCTCTGCCTGGCGGCCGCCCTCACCTTCGACCGGCGCGGCGGCGAACTCCGGCTGCTCCAGGCCCGTGGCGGCTCGCGTGGCGGCGTGCTGCTGCGCCTGTTCGGCGAGGGCGCGGTGACCGTCCTGCCCGCCGCAGCGGCCGGGACCGCACTGGCCCTCGCACTGCTGCCGACCCCGCGCTGGACGCTCGCGGTGGTGGCCGCGGTCGCCGCCACGCTGCTCGCGCTGCTGGGCTTCCCCGCCCGCGCGGCCCTGCTCTGGTCGGCGCCGCGCCGGCGGAGCGGGCGGCGACGGCTGGTCGGCGAACTCGTCGTCGCGGCCGTCACCGTCGCGGCCGTGCTGGAAGTCCGGCGACGCGGCGTCGTCCCGCCCGGGGAGGGCCTGGACCCGTTGCTGGTCGCGGCCCCGCTGCTGCTCGCCCTCACCGGCGGTCTGCTGCTCGCCCGGCTCCAGCCGGTCCTGGTCGGCGCGCTCGCCCGGGTGACCGGCCGCGGCCCCGGACTGATCGGCTTCCTCGGCCTGGCCCGTGCCGCCCGCGGCACCGGCGGCCGGCCGCGCCCCTCCGTACTGCCCCTGCTCGCACTGATGCTCGCCGTCACCACGGCCGGCTTCGGGGCCACCGTGCTGGACGCGGTGGACGGCTCCCGGCTGCGCGCGGCCCGGCAGGCCGTCGGCGGCGACGCGGTCATCGGCGCGCCGACCGGGGTCTCGCTGCCGCCCGAGCTCACCAAGGCCGCGGCCGCCCTGCCCGGCGTCCGGATGGGCACCGCCGTCTGGTGGGAGAGCGAGGTCTTCCTCCTCGGCACCAGCAACGGCTCCAACCGGGTCAGCGTGCTGGCCGTCGACCCGCAGGCGTACGCCGAACTCTCCCGGACCGCCGGGCGCGGCGCCTTCGACCCGGCCGTTCTCGCGGGCGGCGACGGTGGCCTCGACGCCCCGGTTCCCGCCCTGTTCAGCAAGGCACTCGCGGCCAAGGCCGACGACGGGGACCACCGCCTGCGGATGCCGAACGGCTCGGAGCTCCTCGCCAGGAAGGCCGGCGCGATCGAAGGCACACCCGCGCTGGAGGAGTCGGTCCAGCAGTTCATCGTCGTGCCCATCGGCCCCGCGGCCTCCAGGCTTCCGCGACTCGCGGAACCCAACCTCTGGTTCGGCCTCGGTGACGTGGACGAGCACCGGCTGAAGGCGCTCGTCCGGGAGAAGGGGCCGCAGAGCGCGATCGGCAGCCTGGTCGGTACCCCGAGGGGCCGCAAACCTACGGGGGCAGCCGCGACCACGCTCCCGGGCAACCTGGCGGCGTCGGCCTCCGCTGCCGCGTCTCCCTCAGCCACCACCTCCGCGTCGGCCGTTGCCGGCAGCGCGTCACCCGACAGCGCGTCCCCCGGTGGTGCGGCGGGCGGTCAGGCCCGTGCGGGTGAGGACCCCGACAGTCTGCCGGTCGGCTACGTGGTGCACACCAGCGCCACCCGGGCCGCCGAGCTGGCCAATGACCCGCTCCAGCTCTCGGCCGGCCGGCTGTTCTGGGCCTCCGTGATCGGCGCTGCGGGGTTCGCCCTGCTCGCCGTGCTGCTGACGCTGCTGCGGGCGGCCCCGGAGCGCGTCGCCCTGCTCGCCCGGCTGCGCACCATGGGCCTGCG